>JBKHFN010000091.1:0-6261 GCA_046540195.1 Salinarchaeum sp. | reverse complement strand
CATACCGACACTTGTGGTTACAGAGTATCAAGAGTTTCGACTAACAGTATATTTGCTCCCGAACTAGCCGAGCCACTTGAGACCATCCAGCACGAGGCACTCGTGGCGAATGCCCGCATTGAACGGATCGTCACGGTTGTAGATCCTGATGGGCCGGCACGATATCGGGTCGTCGCCGAGCCGGTTAGCGCCGAGACATCAGCCGATGGCGTTGTCTTCGCCGCACTCGATGAGTCGACCCAGTACCGCTCGCTGCAGCGTACGACCGATGCCGCATACGCGATTGACCGCGACTGGACGATCACGTTCTGGAACGATCAAGTCGCATCGCGCACGGGGATCGATCCAGAGGAGATCATCGGTCGAAACTTCTGGGATGTCTTCGGCACCGAGATCTCGGCAGCGGCCGAACAGCAGTTTCGGCGGGTGATGGACACGGGCGAACCGGTCGAATTCGAGGAGTATGTACCCGAACCATTCGACTACTGGATTGAGGTTCGCGTCTTTGGCGACGCCTCGGGGCTGTTGATTCACTCGCGGGATATCACAGTGCGCAAGCGGTACGAACGGCGACTCGCCGAGCAACGCGACGCTTTCGAGACCCTCAATCAGCTGCTGCGTCACGACATCCGCAATGACCTGCAGGTTGCTCTTGGATACCTCGAACTGCTCGCTCCAGATCTCGAGGGCGACGCCAGAGAGCACGCGGAGACGATCCAGCGCGGTCTCACCCATGCCGTTGACCTCACGTCGACAGCCCAGCAGATGGCCGAGACGATCATGCGGGATGAGGGCGAGCTCCGCCAAGTTCGCGTCGACACGGTGCTCCAGCGCGAACTGAACGCCGTGCGCGAGGCCTATCCGGAAGCCGTTGTTCTCACCGATGGCACGCTACCGTCAGTCACCGCCCTGACTGACGAACTTCTTGAGTCGATCTTTCGAAATCTGCTGAAAAACGCGATCCAGCACAACGACAAGACCCCACCAGAGGTCGTCGTGAGCCTCAGACAGGGGTCGAACGACGTTACCGTAGTCATTGCAGATAACGGACCGGGGATTCCGGCCGACGTACGATCGGACCTGTTCGAGAGAGGCGTCAAAGGCGAGTACAGCACCGGAACCGGCATCGGCTTGTATCTCGTGAGGGTGCTCGTTGACGCATACGATGGGACGATCAGTATCAAGGACAACTCGCCAGCGGGAACACAGATTGCGGTGACGCTACCGACGGTATCCGGGTGAACGCGATGTATCGATCCGTCCGGCGTCCTGTCGGGCCGTCTTAAGGGCCTGCGCACGATCAAACGTGTCGACGTAGTCGGCAAATCCGTCGAAGACCCGCTTGGCCGCCGCGGCCTCGGCAACGCGACGCTCGGTGATGTCAGCGAGGACCGACTCAATGCGCTTGTCGGACACCGACTCCTTGCGTTGGGTCACCATCTCGGCTGTCTGTCGGTCGTACTCGGGATGGAACTGAACGCCCACAGCAGTCCCGGCCCGGAAGGCCTGGACACCGGTTGCGTTGCCGGCCAGCGGGACCGCCCCTGGTGGGAGTTCGGCGACACGGTCGGAGTGGGTCTCGAAGGCGACGAACGACGCCGGAATCTGCGCCATGACAGGATCTGGGCCGTACCGGTCGATCGTCGTGTATCCGAGTTCGTACTCGTCCATCGCGACAACCCGACCACCCAGTGCCTGGGCGATGAACTGGTGGCCCCAGCACACGCCCAAGGCCGGCACCAGTGCCGTCTGGGCCGCGCGGAACCACTCGGTCAGGCGTGCGATCCAGGATCGATCCTCATAAACCGAGGACTGTGACCCGCTGATCACGATCCCGTCGAATGGCCAGTCGCCGTCAACCGCCGGCGGCAACTCGCCGTCGCTAACCTTGAAGACAGTCGTCGTCGCATCAACCTCCCGGGTGAGGTTGCGCTCGGCGGGTGTGTCACCGAGCGACGCGTCAAGCACCGCGATTCTCGTCGCCATGCTATTATCCAACCGCTACAGAATACTAAGCGCGTTGGACTGCGCTAGTACTCCCGCTCGATGAGGTACCACGCGAGATCCTCGAGTTGCTCACGGGCTGGCCCGGGTGGCAGGACGCGGAGACTCTCGCGGCTCTCGGCGATGAACTCCTCGGCGAGCGAACGCGCGTACTCGATGCTTCCGACGGAACGGAGTTCCGCGAGCGCCGCGTCAATTTCCGCCTCGGAGACAGCCGATGCATCGTCGGTGTCGATGAGGTTGGCGACATCGACGCCCTGCTGGCGGGCGTGAAGAGTCACAATCGTTTGCTTGTTTTCGATAAGATCCGAGCCGCGGCGCTTGCCGAGCCGTTCGCTCGGTGTCGTAAGGTCCAGTAGGTCGTCTTGGATCTGGAAGGCCTCACCGATTCGGATGCCAAAGCGATGGAGCGCCTCGATGGTTTCATCATCGGCTCCGAGGAGGATAGCAGGAATGACTGCTGCAGCCCCGTAGAGAACGGCCGTCTTCGCCCCGATCATGTCGCGGTACTCATCAATCGTGACATCCGACCGGGTCTCGAAGTCCACGTCAAGGGCTTGTCCCTCGCAGATCTCGGTACAGGTTCGCGCAAGCACGTCATGTGCGCGGACCGTACGGTCGGGAGGCGCCCCAACTGCGCTGAGGTACTCGAATGCCTTGGCGTACAGCGTGTCACCAGCCAGAATGGCCGTTTCGAGATCGTACGCCTCGTGGACCGCCGCCACCCCCCGACGCAGATCATCCTCGTCCATGATGTCGTCGTGGATGAGGGTGAACGACTGGATCACCTCAATCGCGATGGCTGCGGCCATGATATCGACCGGGCCGCCGTTCCCCTGGGGTGATCCGGTAGCGGCGGCGACGATTGAATCGGTGGCTGTCCCCGATGGCGAACGGTCACCGCCATCAACGGGAGTGACCGCCCGGTACTCCTCAACGGGATCCGTACTAAGGCTCTCGGCGACGAGCATCAGGATTGTCGGCCGAAGGCGCTTGCCACCCGCATCAAGCAGGTACCGGGTAGCCTCATAGAGGCGTTCGGGCTCTTCGACCGTGAGATACTCCGGCACCGCCTCATTGACCGCGCGTCGACGCTGGTGGATGGCGTCCCGGACCGCCGCCGCCCGCCCTTCGGGGTCCGTCATGACCACTCACACCAGTTGGATGGCGTTACCGTTGCGCGAGATGTGCAGGTCGCGGCCGGCGCGGTAGCCCTGATCTTCGGCGAGGTTCACGTAGGGCGAGAGCCCGCCAAGATCCTGGTGGGCAGGGATCACGTGCTGGGGTTGGAGTGCGTCGAGCATCTGGTAGTGCCCCTCCCGATTGAGGTGTCCAGAGACGTGGACCTCATCGTAGATTCGTGCCCCCTGCATCCCGAGGAGCTTCTCTGCCTGATAGCGCTGGCCCTCGTTGGTCGGCTCGGGGATCACCCGCGCGGAGAAGATTACCTTGTCGCCATCGGAGATCTCATACGGCGTCTCGCCGCGGGCCATCCGGGTTAGCATCGCCCGGGGTTCGCCCTGGTGACCGGTGACAACCGGGAGGTACTCGTCTTTGCCCTCGTTCATGATCCGCTTGAAGGTCCGGTCGACGGACTTGCGGTGGCCGAACATCCCAACATCGCCGGGGAAATCAACGAAGTTGAGTCGCTCGGCGGTTCCAGAGTACTTCTCCATTGAACGCCCGAGTAACACCGGTTGGCGGCCGATATCGCGGGCGAACTCGACGATACTTTTGACACGTGCAATATGACTCGAGAACGTGGTCGCGATAATCCCGCCGTCGTAGTCCTCAACGCTGTACATCACGTCCTTCAGATGCCGCCGGGCGAGCGACTCGCTCGGGGTGCGTCCTTCCTTGCCGGCATTCGTACAGTCCTCGATGTAACACAACACGCCCTCACGGCCGATCTCTCGGAACCGCTTCATGTCGATGGGGTCACCGATTACGGGCGTGTGGTCCATCCGCTTGTCGAGTCCATAAACGATCGCCCCCTCTGGCGTGTGCAAGACGGGGTTGATCGCGTCGATAATCGAGTGGGTGACGTTGACGAATTCGAGTTCAACCCCGTGGTCGCCAAGCGTCATCGACGCACCGGCTTCCATCTTGACGAGATCGTTCTCGACGCCGAACTTCTGTTCGCCCTCAATCTGCTGTTTGACCAACTCGATCGTGAAGGGGGTCGCGACGATGGGTGCGTCATACCGGTGGGCGAGCTTCGAGATCGCGCCGATGTGATCGAGGTGTCCGTGAGTGGGGACGATCGCCTTCACGTCACCCTCAATGTCGGACATCACCCGGTCGTCGGGAATGGCACCCATATCGATGAGATCCAGACTGTGCATCCGCTCGGTCTCGACGTTGTCGTGGATCAGCACCTGCGAGAGGTTCAGACCCATATCGAAGATGACAACGTCGTCTCCGGCCCGCACGGCCGTCATCTGCCGGCCAACTTCCTCGTAGCCGCCGATAGTTGCGATTTCAATTTCCATGGTTGGGGCCGAGGCGGTCACCCGACCCATGGGCGCCCGGCGTACTCTACGGACTAGAGGTTCATCGGTCGCCGTCAAAGGAGCAGGCCGATGGCCGTTTCCTCGTCTGTCGGCGACACGCCGGTCGCCCACGCGGGGCGACCATTCGCTCGGTTATCAGTAAGTTCAGACCGCCGAGGTGAAAAGCGCGTTGATGCGCTGGAACGGCCTTAGGATCCTTCGAGCGATGGGGGTCGAACGGTCGTACCGGGGCGTTCACCGGCCAGAAACGCCGCGAGTGTGTCCAGTCCGAAGATTGAGGCCGTCACCTTCGCAGCGAGCAGCGTGTCGACCTTGCCAGCCATCCCGCCGCTGACATCGGTCGTATCGCTCGCGCCGAGCACGTCCGAGACCGTCTCAAGCGTCGTGATTCGGTCGATTACCGCCCCGGTGTCATCAAGCACGCCCGGCACCGACGAGCAGATACCAATCCGGTCGGTGTCAAGTTGGGCCCCGAGTCGGGCGGCGATGGTGTCACCGCTGAGGATGGTCGCTCCCGTGCCGGCGTGGACGACCACATCACCGTGGACGACCGGTACGAACCCCTCCGCGAGCAGCTGTTGGATAGGCTCCGGAGGAAAGGTCAGCGTGCCGTCGGCGCCACGAGTGGCGACCGAGAGCGGTCGAATCGGTACAGCCGGAATCTCCGCCGCCTGGAGTCGTTCGACGACAACGCGGTTGAGCCGCGTCATTGCGTCGTGAATTGCGGTCACAGCCGCCGCGTCGGTCGTGCCGACCGTCGTCGACACGCCATGTTCACTGGCGTGATGATGACCGAAGCTCCCCCCACCGTGGACGAGTACCAGCCGTGCCGGCCGGTCGGTCGCAAGCGCATCAACGGCACGGCCAAGTGCGGCCTCGTCAAGCGTTTCCGGTTGATCTTTCTCGGTGATCACGCTCCCGCCGAGCTTGAGGACGACCGTCGATTCGGGGTCAGTCATCACATCACACCCGTTCGATCCCGGTCTCGGCGAGTTCGGCCCGGAAAGCCGTCTCACAGCCCGGTGTGTACTCAAGTGCAGTCTGTGTCTCCTCGGTCGGATCAAGCGCAACGATACATCCGCCTCCACCGGCTCCGGTAAGTTTGGCGCCATAGGCCCCGGCGTCGCGGGCAGCCCAGACCATTGCCGAGAGCGACCGGGCCGACACGCCGAGAGCCGAGAGAAGCCCGTGATTGAAGTCCATGAGTTCACCGAGCGTCCGAAGATCAGCGTCGGCGAGCGCCTGTTCGCCCCGTCGCACGAGATCGCCGATAGCGCCGACCGTGTCCGCGGCAAAGCGGTGTCGCTCACGAAGATCTCGGACACCAGCGACGAGTTCACCCGTGTCGCCCGCGCCACCATCGTAACCGATGACAAACGGCAACTCCGGGGCCTCGATCGTCTGGCAGTCCTCGCCCTCAACGCGGACGGCCCCGCCCATGGCCGAACAGAAGGTGTCCGCACGAGAGGCCTGTCCGTTCTGGACGGTGTTCTCGACGCGGTAGGCGCGGTTGGCCACCTCCCGTGGCTCAAGTGTCGTCCCAAGCGCCCGCGTCGCCGCGTCGATTGCCGCCACGACGACGGCCGCCGAGGAGCCGAGGCCCGCCCCGAGTGGCAGGTCACTCTCGATGTGTACCTCAAACCCGGCCTCGGGGGCGTCGGCCGCCTCGCGCGCCTGATGGACGGCCTCGTCGACGTAGCCCATTGCTGCCTCAACCAGCGGCTCGGGCACGTCGACATCGGGC
>JBKHFN010000090.1:0-6274 GCA_046540195.1 Salinarchaeum sp. | reverse complement strand
TAGCTAAAGCGGAAACTCGACTGAGCATCGAGATAGCCGTAGTATAGGACGCGTCCGCTGTCTGTCTCGGCCGTAGCCAGCATCGGTGCACCGCCGTCGGTCGTTGCGAGCACCTCGCCGCGTCGAAGCGTCCCACGGACGTACCGGTCAGCGGAGACGAGGTCGATATCATCGGTCAGCGCGTGGGAGCCCGTCGGCTGAACGTCGGTACTCTGCCCGAGTGATTCCGGGTCAACGAGGAGCAGGTCACCGTATTCTGTGGCGTCCAACTCGGTGTGCCCGCGGACGATCACCCCACCGCCGTTTTCGACTGTCGTCTGGGCCGCCTCAACCGTGCTCTCAAGGAGGCGGTCCGGGGCGATGTCACCAAAGACAACGACATCATACCCGCTGGCGTCGGCGGTTGGTGGCCGAGCAACGTCGTGATCGACGTATCCACTCGCCGCGAAGGCGGCCTCAAGTGAGGGCTGTGGATCGTTGGTGACCAGGAGGACGTCAACGGTGCGATCGGCTGGGGCGGGCACGTAGACCGTGTCGTCGGCCGGGAACGAATCTCCCGGAGTCAAGCGCAGCTCACCGGGGCCAGACGGCACCGGGAGGGTCACATCCACCAGGTCGCCGGCAGCGAGGTCGATGGTTCGCTCCATGTTGCCAAGTTGCACTGTTCGCGTTTGATCGCTATCGCCCGTGTTGGCGAGTGTCGCGGTGAGTTCTGTTCCCGAGACCGAGAGCCCGACAATGCCAACGTTGTCGGCGCCACCGCCGGTGAATTGCCGAATGTCTACCTCATGGCCGGCTGCCTGGGCGCTCGCAACGGCTCCCTGCCAGTCGCTGGTGCCAGCAAAGTCGCTGTAAATCACGATCCGTCCTGGCTCATCACCGGGAACGCTCCCGGCTGCCAGTGCAATCGCGCGTCGGAGATTCCCATCGGTGTCACTTGCCGAAAGATCGCTCAGGACGGCCTGTGCGTTCGGCCCTCCGCTTTGGCCGGCGGCGATCG
The DNA here is from genome assembly GCA_046540195.1 of Salinarchaeum sp. GTDB lineage: Archaea > Halobacteriota > Halobacteria > Halobacteriales > Salinarchaeaceae > CAZFMU01. Next base: position 5,274 of record JBKHFN010000090.1, on the reverse strand, counting down.
TTGGCTGTGGGGCACTCTGGATGAGCGTTGTTCCTCCGCCAACCGTGCCGAGCGCCGCCTGTCTAGCGGCCTCAAAGCGGGTGGCCCCCTCGTCGGTCTGGGTCTGCATGCTTGCGCTCGTATCGATCACGACGACCGTCTGGTCGCCCGCAGCCACGCCGGGGATGGCGAGTTGTGGACCAGCTAGTGCGAAGGCAATCGCGACAATAATCGCTGCTTGGATGAGTAGGAGGGCGTGGATCCGGAAGCGCTCGAACAGCCGATCGCGATCGGCGTCGGTCTCGTCATCATCCGCCAGGAACTCGATTGTCGGGAGAGCGTACCGCTGGGGCTCTGATCGAACGAAATAGAGGATGATCAACGGCACTAGCCCTAAGAGGGCCGCCAGACCAAGCGGACTCTGGAAGGGCCCGAGTGCCGCCGGAAGGAGCATACACGTATCCGTGGCGGGCAGCGCGTTTGTGTCTTTATCCTCTGATCGCGTCTCGCCGCTCGGTGATCAGATCAAACTCGGTGTCGGTATCGCCCAGAATCAACAGCGCGTAGTACCGGAGGAAGGTGCGCATCGGCACAGCGACAAACAGTGAGATGACCGTGACCGCGAGGACGAACGCGATGACGGCGACGGCGATGATGAGTCCGCCGGCCGCCAGTTCGGCGGTCGTGATCACTACTGCTCCAAGCACGCCGAGTAGGCCGAGTGGAATCGCCACCACCACGGCAAGCAGCGCCGTCACGATGCCCGCCGCGATGCCCACAGCGATCCGCAGGACTGTCCCAACGACGACGTATGCGAGATACTGCTTCCACTGCGCGGTCAACGTTGGCCAGAATCGGCGCCAAGCGCCGATGATCCCGCGCTCTTCAAGCAGCATGATCGGAACCACAAAGGTTGTCGTAAAGCCGTTGAGGAGTCCGGCGACAAGCGCAAGCACTCCGGCGACGGGGATCGCAAAGATGGCAATCCCAGCGGAGGCTCCCTCGTACCCGATGGCGCCCGGCGCGGCGACGATGAGAATCAACACCGCGATGACACCCAGACTGGCCGCGCCGAGCAGCAGGCGGAATCCGAACAGCCGGAGTCCCTGTGGCCAGTACGTCGACCAGTCTGCGCGGATTGCGACCGTCTCGCGCTGGAGCGCCCGCACGAATATGAACTCCATAACCGAGCCGATGAGGACAAAAGCCACCACCAGCAGGATCACGACAGCGACGAGCACCCAGATAGCACCCGGGATCGCCCCGGTCGCTGGCGACATCGATCCAGAGACGCCCGACCCGCCGTTTGGCACGCTTCCGGTGCCGCCGAACTGAAACGGCGAGGTGCCGCTAATGCTGCCGATGAAAAATACGATCACGGCGAGTTTCGCCCACCGCCACCCGTTGATTGGCCACAGGAGGGCACGTGTTGCGGCGATGGCGTCCCCAATATCGTCGATTGCGTACAGGGTCATCGTTCAGACCCCTCACTGGCAGTACGGTCGCTGGCTCGGGGACCGACTGAGATCATACGTTCTTCTTTTACCTATTGGAAGAATAATGTTTTCGGGCGTTCGGCCGGTCAGTGGTCTGTCCGACGGCGAACGGGAAGTCGCAGACGAACGTCGGTCCCGTCGGGATAGACGTCGACCGCGACGTCGCCGCCGACCTGCGTGACGGCGGTTCGAACCAGCCAGAGGCCAAGACCCTCGCCGTGGTTCAGTGGTGTCTCTTCACCGGTCTCGAGGACACGGGCCTCCATTTCGGGCAACCCTGGTCCGTCGTCGCTGATGATGACCTCCAGCCAGTCCGCACTCGGCCGGCGACACGCGGCGGTGACTGTCTGTGTCGGACTCGCCGCAATCGCGTTCTCGAGTAGTTCGGTGACGGCCTCGCCGACGAGTGCCGGGATCTGTGTGCCGCCGGCCTCCAGGTCGGTCGTCTCGACGGTCGCCTCCGGGTATTCCTCGGTAACGGCGTCCGCCAGCCGGTCGAGGAGTGTTGCTGGATCAACGAGCGTCTCCTGCTCGCGGTCAGCCTGGAGGATTCGCTGGATCTTCCGCATCTGTTCGGTCATCCGCGACCACTTGTCAAGGACCTCTCCGATCGTCTTAAGAGTCACCGCACGCTGCTCGGGGTCGGTCGTCTCGGCGAGCATCTCGGCCCAGCCCCGCACCTTCGTCAGGTCGTTGCGCATATTGTGCCGAATCACCCGGTGCATGACTCCGAGTTGTCGGCGCTGTCGTTGTCGGTCGGTAATATCGCGCCCCTCTGCCACGAGCATGGTGACGTCGTCGGCCTCGTCGACGATCGGCTTCAGCGAGAAGTCGATCGTGGCGAGTCCGTCGGTCCCCTGGAGTTCGGTCTCGTACCGGACGAACTCGCCGTCGGCCGCCCGGTCAACCGCCTCTGTCACCTGGCCGGCCGTGTCGGAATTGTCGTACCACGACAGTTCGCACAGCCGCGTACCGATGACTTCATCGCGATCGAAGCCGCCGAAGGCGAGGGCGGTGTCGTTCGCCTCGATGATCGTGCCGTCGGGATTGAGCAGGCCGATAAGCTGGAACGTCTGATTGAAAATCCCCTCGAAGCGTCGGGCCCGCTGTTTGGCATCGGTGATGTCGCTGAGATACAGCAGCAGGCCGTCAATGGCTTCCTCCTCGACCATGTTCTGGCCCTGGCCGTCGACGTTCCGCCACTCCCCGTCGCCGGACTTAAATCGCCCCTCGAAGTCGAAGTCCGCTCCCGGGCTGCCGACGCTCTCGAAGAAGGCCGACATGGCTGCCTCGCGGTCTTCCGGATGGACGTAATCGAAGAGGTTCTCGCCGACGAGCGCGTCGGGACCGTAACCAAGGATCTCCGTAACGGATCGGCTGACGTATTCGATGGTGCCATCAGGCTCAATGATCGTCACGACGTCGGTTGACTCGGTGACGAACAGTTCGGTGCGGCGTCGCTGCCGGCGACGCTCGGTCATGTCGCGGACGATGTGTGCAAACCCACGGAACTCTCCCGCCTCGGTCTCCAGGGACGCATACCGGGAGTCCGCATAAAACTGCGAGCCGTCAGCACAGACGCGCCACCCTTCGTCGGCACTCTCGCCGGCAATCCGGGCTTGTTGAAGAATTCGGTCCGGCCGACCACGCGCGCGGTCATCGGCCGTGTACAGCTGAGCGACCGATATCCCGAGCGCCGCTGCCGTATCGTACCCAAAAAGCCGTTCGGCGCCGGCGTTCCAGGTCTGGATGGCGCCTGTCTCGTCAGTGATGAAAAAGGCGTACTCATCCACACCCTCGATCAACATCCGGAACCGCTCGCGCTCCCGTGCAAGTTCCTGCTCGCGGCGTACTTTCGCGGTGATGTCCTGTGCGAGTATGAGCCCACTCGCCGTGCCCTCTCCGCTATCGATCGGGACAACCTGCATCCGAAGGGTCTGTCCGCCACGCTTGATCCGCTGGTCTGTCCGGTCCCCTTCGAGCGCGGCCGCACACCATGTGGCGAGTCGCTGGTCGTCGTCGTCGGTAATTATCCCGACGGCGTCGCCCTCATGCACGCCGAAGTCCTCAAGCAACTCGCCGGCAGCGAGTCTGATCTGCTGATCGTCGTCGAAGAGCACCACACCCCCGTTGGGGATGTGCTCGGCTAGCGTCCGGTACCGCCGCTCGCTCGCCCGCAACGACCGCTGGCGTTCGAGTGCGTCGAGGACGGCGGCGAGATTCCGCGTGAGCACCTCGATGAGCTGACGCTGGCTCTCGTTGGGGTGGCCCTCCGTGGTCGCCCCGACCGCGATGACACCGTGGTCTCCGATCGGGAAATACGCCGACGAGGTGACCGACCCGCGGTCGATCCCGTCGTCGATATTGGCCACATCGTCGTATCTGACTGGTGATCCCTGCTCGATGGCTTCCCACAGGGGTGTCTGTCCGCGGGTGACGCGGTCCGGCGCCTCAACCGGACCGGATTCTGCCTCGCTGACGCGGACGAGGATGTCGTTCTGGCGGCGGTAGACCCCGGTGACGGTTAGGCCGGGGATATCATCGAGGGCGCTGATCCCTGCCTCGAACGCTTCAGCTGGCCGGTCGACATCGATGAGGTCACGCGTCGACTCATACAGCGCCTCAAGCGCTCGCTCGCGCTCTTTGCGCTCGGTGATATCTGTACCGACGGCCAGCACCGTCGACCCCTCCCTCTCGAGTTCGACTGCTCGAGCTCCCAGCCAGCGGTACTCGCCGATGTCGGTCTGCAGGCGGAACTCACCGATCCATGGCCTGCCGGTATTGGTCATCCTCTCAAGCCCGGACTGTACCGTCGGGCGATCCTGAGGATGGACTCCGTCGAAGAACTCCTCAATATTGGTAATGTCGCGCCCGAACATATCAACGAGCGTTTCGTTCCAGGTCACTGTTCCGGTCTCAAGGTCCCACTCAGCAACCCCAGTCCCGGTCTCCGAGAGCGTGAGTTCGAGCCGTTCGCGCTGTTCGCGAAGCTCTTGCCGTACTTCGCGGTATTCGGTGATATCCTGCTGGATGCCGATGTAGTTCGTCACTTGTCCCGTCTCATCGCGGACAGGCGTAACCGAGAGGTGACTCCAGTATGATGTCCCGTCCTTGCGGTAGTTCTTCAACTCGACGGCGACAGTCTCTTCTGCGGCGATGGCGCTTCGCAGCCGCTCAAGCTGCTCTGACTCGCTGTCTTCACCTTGAAGAAACCGCGGGTTACGCCCAAGGGCCTCATCACGGGAGTAGCCCGTAATCTGTTCGAAGCCTTCGTTGACGTAGACGAGCGGGTTTTCGGCTTGCGTGGCGTCGGTGATCTGGATACCGACATCGGTGGCGTCCATCGCTCGGTCTTTCAGCTTGAGTTCCTGCTCACGCTCGCGTTGTTCGGTCTCATCACGGACTGTACAGACCAGCCGGCCATGCTCGACGAGGGTCAGTGAGACCTCCGCCGGGAACGTCGACCCGTCTGATCGGTGGCCACGCACCTTGCCGTTCCAGTGACCGCTGTCGGCGAGTTCGGGGAATACTTCGGACTCAAGGCGCTTGATCTCTTCTGGCCCATAGAGCTGGCGCCACGTACCACCCAGGAGCTCGTCTTGGCTCTCGAAGCCGTACATTTCGACATGCGTGTCGTCGACAAAGACAAACTCCTCGTCTTCGAGGATCGCAACGCCGTCAACCGAGTCCTCGATAGCCCGCTTGAACGATTCGAGCTGCTGGCGTCGCCGGTTACGCTCCGTTACATCACGAAGGACACCAGCGGCCCCGTGATTCTCGCTAATCTGGGCGAGCCGGT
>JBKHFN010000089.1:0-6295 GCA_046540195.1 Salinarchaeum sp. | reverse complement strand
GGCTATCCTCGTACTCGCCTGGGGGCTCGGCGAGGCCGTTGGCGCGCTCGGAACCGACGCGTTTGTCGCCGGGTTTGCGGAAAACACCCTTCCGCCAGCGGTGTTGCCCGCGTTGGTGTTTGTCCTTGGCGCGTTCATCGCCTTCTCGACGGGCACTTCTTGGGGCTCAATGTCGATTCTCACGCCGATCGTGATCCCTGTTGCCTGGCAGCTGACCGGCTCGCACACCATGATCGCTGCCGTTGTTGGCATGATCTTCTCGGGCTCGATTTTCGGTGATCACACCTCACCCATCTCGGATACGTCGGTCCTCTCGGCTACGTTTACCGGCGCCGACCTCATCGATCACGTTCGCACCCAGTTGTATTACGCCTCGACGGTCGCCGTTGTAGCGATCACGCTCATCCTCATATGGGGGATTGCGCGCGTGCCACCGCTCGCGCTCGTCGCCGTCGGTGTTGTACTTCTTGTCGGGATCGTCTACGCGCTCTCGGCAATCGACGCCCGGCGCAAGGGCATCACGCCGAAGGCGGCCGATGCCCCGCAGGATGAGTCCGTCCCCCACCGGACGACTTTCCTCGGAAGTAGTGACGACGACTGAGTGGCGAACGCTTTTGCGTCGATCCGCTAAGGGTAGATATGGAGTATCTTAGCGCTGGTGACCACGGGACACTCGCGGACAGTTCGCGGACACTCTCGGCCGTCGCACGGGGCGACCAGTCGCCGGAGACAATCGTCCGGGGTGGAACTCTCGTTAACGTCCACACGGGTGAACTCCAGCCTGATGTCGATCTCCTGATCGCCGCGGGTCGGATCGCGCGCGTTGTCCCATCCGAAGAACACGTCGAGGCTGCGTCTGAGACGACGGTCGTCGACGCGACGGACCAGTACCTCGCTCCGGGGTTCATCGACACACACGTCCACTATGAGTCAAGCATGGTCACCGCGACCGGCTTCTGTCGCGGCGTTGTTCCGACAGGGACCACTGCCGCGTTTATGGACCCCCACGAGATCGGTAACGTCCTCGGACTTAGAGGGATCCGACTGCTTCTCGATGAGGCCCGCTCGCTGCCGTTGAAAACCTTTGGAACGGTCCCATCCTGTGTCCCCGCGGCGCCGGGCTTTGAGGACGCCGGCGCTGTGATCGACGCTGACGATGTTGCCGAGGCGCTTGCGTGGGACGACGTACTCGCGCTGGGTGAGATGATGAACTATCCCGGGGTCATTGAGGGGGCAGACGACCCGCACGACAAACTTGCGGCGACCTACCAGGCGGGGCTGCCGGCGACTGGCCACTACGCCAGCCCCGAGCCTGATGGACCGCTTGATGCATACGTCGCCGCCGGGGTCTCTGCGTGTCATGAGTCTGTCCGAAAGGAGGACGCGCTGGCCAAACTCCGGCGGGGCATGTGGACCCAGCTTCGCCAGGGATCGGCCTGGCAGGATGTTCCCGAGACGATCAAGGCCATCACCGAGACCGATGTAGACACCCGCCACCTGCTGTTGGTGACCGATGACATCCATCCCGATACGATTACCTCTGAGGGCCACCTTGATCGCGTGCTCCGGGCAGCAATCGGCAACGGACTTGATCCCATCACCGCGATCCAAGCGGTGACGATCAACGCTGCTGAATACTACAACGTCCAGGCCGACCTCGGCGCTCTCTCGCCGGGAAAAATCGCCGACGTAGTCATCCTTGACGATCTCGCGTCGGTCGCCGTCGATCGCGTCCTGATCAACGGCTCGGTGGTCGCTGCCAACGGCGAGTGGGTCGATCCCGAGACTGCCGGCCTACCACCCCGGGAGGAGCACCAGGCTGCCGTCCACGACGCCTTCGCGGTGGCCGCCAGACAAACAGTCAGTGTAGCCCCACCAACCCCGGCGGATTTTGCAATCTCAGCTCCGATGGAGACCGAGCAGGTCACAGCGGAGGTTATCCAAGTCCAAGAGAACCAGGCCGGAACGGTCCGCACCCAGCGGTCGCTGCCGGTCACAGACGGCGCTGTGGCCACTACCGACGACGTCTCGAAGATCGTGGTCATCGAACGCCACGGTGGTGACGGCTCGATCGGGCGAGGATTCGTCTCCGGCTTTGGTTTCGAGCGGGGCGCCGTCGCCTCGACAGTCGCCCATGATAGTCACAATCTCATGGTTGTCGGCACCGACGACGCGGCAATGGCAGCCGCCGCCGAACGAGTAATCGACCTTGACGGCGGGTGGGTCGCCGTCGGCGATGACGGGACGGCCCTCGCGGAGGTGCCATTACCTGTTGCTGGGCTGATGAGCGACCAGCCGCTTGAGACGGTTGCTGCCGCCGTGCAGGACCTTGAGACTGCCTTCGAGGAACTGGGATGTACGATCGCATCGCCGTTTATGACCATGTCGCTACTGCCGTTGGCGGTCCTGCCAGAACTCCGAGTGACCAACCGCGGCCTGCTCGATACGGTCTCTTTTGAGTTCGTTGATCCGATTGTCGACGCGTAGTCTCAGGGCACAGGCTGCCCACCGGGGTCACGCCCTAGCCGAGTACGCCGCTAGTACGCACCCAGATGTACACGACGAAGGCGCCGGCGAGTATCCACTGTAGTGGGTGAACGTCGCGGATCTCGCCCATCGCCGTTTTTACCACCGGATAAATCATCAGTCCGGCGGCGATTCCCCAAGCGATTGAGGCCGTCAGCGGCATCACGAGGATGGTTAGTCCGCCAGCGATGACCCACGCTGGGTCCTCCCAGTCGAGATCAGTCACTCCTTGAAGCATGATCAACCCGACGAGGACAAGCGCCAGATGCGAGGCGTACAACGGGATGGCGGCGACCAGCGGCACGGCCAACAGCGCGAGCAGGAAGCCGGCGGCGATCACAAGGGCAGTCAGCCCGGTGCGGCTGCCCTCCTCAATACCGGTAGAGCTCTCGATGTAGGTGGTCGTTGTCGACGTGCCGACGATCGCACCGATCGTCGTCGCGACGGCGTCGGCCATCAGTGGCTTGTCGATCTCCGGGAGGTTCCCGTCCTCATCAAGGAGGTTGGCCTGGTGGCCCAGCCCGACGAGCGTGCCAGCGGTGTCGAAGAAGTCGACGAAGAAGAACGTGAATACCACCAGCGTGAATGTTACCGGATTGATGTTCTGGAGCCCCTCAATGAACGCACCGAACAGCGGGGTGATGTCGTACTGCGGTGCGGGTAGACTTGAGGGTGCGAGTGTGCCGCGCTGGACGACACCTGCGATGGTCAGCGCCCACCCGACAGCGGTGGTCGCGATAATCCCGATGATGATCGACCCTCGGATCCCCCGGGCGTAGAGCATCGCCGTCACTGCGAGCCCCGCCAGCGAAAGCATCGCGACGGGATCCTGGGCAATCGGGCCGAGGGTCACGATGGTCGCCTCGTCGCTGGCGACGACGTGCATCTCCTGAAAGCCCAAAAAGAGCAGGAAAGCGCCGATTCCAGCGCCGACAGAGTATTTTACCGGTTCGGGGAACATCTCGATGACCCACCGACGGGCTCCCGTTGCTGTCAGAACAATGAAGAGGATACCCTCAACGAAGACCGCCGCTAACGCCGTCTGCTAAGGAATTCCCATCGCGAGGACGACCGTGTAGGCGAAAAAGGCGTTCAGCCCCATCCCGGGCGCCAGTCCGAATGGGCGACGGGCGTACAGCGCCATTACCGCCGTGCCAGCGAAGGCCGCTAGTGCCGTCGCGATGGCGATCATCTGGATGACCTCAGCCTGGGAGTACCCGGGAATCTGGATAGCGTTGCTGAGGATGGCAGGGTTGACGACGATGATGTAGGACATCGTCAGGAACGTTGTGACGCCTCCGACGAGTTCGGTCCCGACATCGGTGTCGCGCTCCCCGAGATCGAAATACGATGCGAGTGTGCCGCTCTGTTCGGATTGTGACATGGTTGCGTCCAGCCGTCCGTTCCCTTTGTCTCCGGCGGGGACCAGACGGATCCGTTTGTGGATGTACCTGTACAGTCGGGGGTTAAACATTACTGGATATACAGCGAGAGAGCGTCAATCCGGTCGAAAATCCCTGTTAAAAGTTGACGTTCGGCTTGGGGGGCTAGGCCAAGGTCTTTGTACCTGCCGTAGTATGTTCTCATATGACACAATCGTCTAACACCCCTGGCGCCGACCTGCTGGTCATCTCGGCTATTGTCTCAGTCGTCCTCTCGCTGTACGTGTACTTGGTCCGCGGCGAACAACGACGTGGTATTTTCGTCGGACTGTGGCCCTCGACGATCATCGCCTTCGCCTCGTATCTCAAACTCCGGTCCATCGCTGCGCGGCTTTCGGACATCGGGTCCTGATCTGGGAGTTCGCGCAACCGTTTACCATCTGTCGGTTCACTCACGCGTATGGGACAACAACGGGCGGAGGCGACTGGACCGCTCACGGTGTTTCGGCAGTTTTTCGCGCTACGACGCGACGTGCTGGTGCTCTCGGTGGCGATGTTCGCGTTCAGCCTCGGCTTTCAGATGACTTCCCGATTCCTGCCGGAGTACCTGGTCGCGCTGGGGGCCTCGGGGCTGGTTGTCGGGCTGTTCGGTACGGTAGGAAACATCATCTCGGCGGTGTATCCGTATCCTGGTGGTGCCATCTCTGACCGCCTCGGCTCGCGGTACGCGCTGACGCTCTTTGGACTTATCTCAACGCTGGGATTTCTCGTCTGGCTGCTTGCGCCGCTGGTCGGGCCGATCACGATCGCAGGGGTGGTCGTCCCACCGTGGGTGTGGATTTTCGTCGGGCTGCTGTTCGCCCAAGCCTGGAAGTCCTTCGGGCTCGGGGCCTCCTTCGCCGTGGTTAAACAGGCGACCGATCCCTCGCGGCTGGCCGCTGGCTTTGCGAGTACCGAGACGTTCCGCCGCACAGCGTTCCTCATCGGCCCGGTTATGGCCGCTGTACTCATCGGCCTGCACCCACGTTTTACCGTTAGCTTCCAGTACGTCCTCGTCGTCGCCGTCGTCTTCGGTGCGGTTGGTACGCTCGTTCAGCACGTCCTGTATGATGCCAGCGAGGACACGTTTGGGTCGTCCTTCGGGGGGCTCAACCAGATTTATGCGGATCTTCGGGAGATGCCGGAGCCGCTCCACCCGCTGCTGATCGGCGACACACTCGTGCGGTTTGCCAACGGCATGGTCTACGTGTTCTTCGTGCTCGTCGTCACCCAGGTGCTGCAAGTCGGCGTCGACACCACGGTCGCCCTCGGCGGGTACGCCTACACGGTCGTCCTCTCGCCGCAGGCTTTCTTTGGCTACCTCCTTGGGGTGGAGATGGTAGTGGCGTTACTCTCTATGGCGCCAGCGGCCCGATTGGCCGAGAGAGTCGGGCTCAAGCCGATCGTTGCTGTGGGCTTTGGCGTCTACGCGCTCTTTCCGTTCGTACTGATTACTCTGCCAGCGAACGCCGTCGCGCTGGTGCTCGCCTTCGCCTTCTCGGGGCTCCGCTTCGCTGGGCTTCCCTCGCACAAGGCCTTAATCGTCGGTCCCGCTGAGGCTGGCGCCGGCGGCCGCGTGACGGGGACGTACTACCTTGTGCGGAACGCGGTGGTCATCCCGAGTGCCGCCCTGGGTGGGGTGCTCTGGGATGTCGTGAGTCCAACGGTGGCCTTCACCGTCGCCACCGTTATTGGCATGATCGGGACGGTGTATTTTCTGTTGTTCGGGAAGGAGTTCGCCGCTTACGCGTGACCCAACTGTACAGTTCTGGGTGTTTTTTGAACACTGGTGGTATCCGCTCTCAGCTTGTGCCCTGCTTGGATTCACTGATCGTCTCCAGTCACCACCACGTGGCCCGAATCCGCCGGCGGCGTTGACGATCTACAGATGAAACAAGGCGGGTGCCTCGGAGACAAGCCCCGAGGCACTTCACTCATTGTTGGCGTCGGCCTGAGGGTGTGTGCTGGTCGGCGTGGCACTTTCCTACGGGCAACAGCCCTACGTGAGACGTGCCCGAATCACAACAAATGACCCCTCGCCGTGTCCTTGTTCGACCCGGTCGGGGGAATCGAGAGATGTCGGCGCCTCAAAAAGCGTCTGGACGGTCGCGTCGACCGTGAAGCCGGCCGTTTGGAGCTCCTCAATTAGTGTCGTCGTGGTCACAAACTCTGCATCTTGATAAAACGGATTGCCCGTCTCGTGTTGGTAGCGTTGTCCGAGTGGGCTCTCGGCGTCAACGAAGCCGATGAGGAGTGCGCTCTCTGGCATCAGTACCCGCCGGAGTTCTTCAAACGCGGCCGAGCGGTCGTCGAGAACGACGCTCCACCCCCGACTGGACATACCCCCC
>JBKHFN010000088.1:0-6308 GCA_046540195.1 Salinarchaeum sp. | reverse complement strand
CGAATCTCGTCCAGAACGCCCGCAACAAGGCCGCCGACGCCGTGCAGAGCGTCGTGGCTCGCTGGAAACAGGGCGAGTACGCGGGCAAACCACACTTCTCGAACCCGACCGCTGTGTACGACAAGCGGTGTGCGACCTTCCACGACGAGTCTGTGTCACTGGCAACCGTGGACGGGCGTATCGAAGTCGAGTACGTCCTGCCCGACGCTGACCGTGATACGCCCCACAGTCGGTATCTCAACAGCGACGACTACGAGGTGACTGGCGCAGAACTCCACCACAGGGACGGCGAGTGGTTCCTTCATCTCCGCACAAAGGCGGAGGTGGAGTCCGACACGCCGGAACAGGCGACGACCGGGCACCCAACGGTCCTCGGCGTTGACCTCGGCGTGAACCAACTTGCTGTCACTTCGACGGGCGCGTTCTGGAGCGGTCACGAGTTGATGCTCCACCGGATTGCCAACGGCATCATCGAGGAGGCCGCCGAGAACGACTGTACGGTAATCGCCTTCGAGGAATTGACCGGCATCCGTGACCGGCTTCCCGAGGCGTCGTGGGGTCACAAGTGGGCGTTCGAGCGGTTTTACGAGTACGTCGAATACAAGGCCGAGATGCACGGTATCACCGTCGAGCAGGTGCCCCCGGAGAACACGTCACGCCGTTGCTCACACTGTGGGTTCACGCACCCGGACAACCGCGAGGACGAGGGCTTCGAGTGTCTGAAATGCGGCTACGAGAACCACGCCGACTACAACGCCGCGAAGAACATCGGACTGCGGTATCTCCGCCGGAACCAAACTGGAGACGGCGGAGGCGCACCCGTAGGCGTGCGCTTGAATCGCGGGACGTTGAACGCGAACGGAGAGTATGAACCTCCTGCCGGAGATTCCGGCCAGAGCGGGAGTCCACGCGAAAGCCCCACCCGCAACGAAGCGAACGGCGAAGCCGTGAGCGAGTAGGGTGGGGTAGTTTACTCGTGCTATTTCAGGATGAGTAGGTCGTTCCGATGGACTCGTCACCAGTCTCCTCTCGGCGATCGTTACCGTGGGCGTCCATCGTCACGGTCAACGGCCCGAAGTCGTCCATCTGGAAAACCCAGATCGACTCGGCGTGTAGATCCGGCCAGTACCGGTCCTCAACGGCCTCAATGGCGTCGACGATCATCGCCGAGATGCTTGGGACGGTGAGGTACACACAGCCGTGTTCGGCCATGGCTGACCGCGTGTCGGCGTCCATGCCGCCCTTACCAGCAAGCACTCGGACGCCAAACTTCTCAATGAGTGTCGGCGCGAAGAAGTTACACCGCTCGCTAGTGGTTGGCCCCCCGGCGAGAATCTCATACCCATCATCGGTCTCGCGGTAGGCCGGTGCGCAGTGATACACAATCTGCCCGGCAAGGTCAACGGGCAGCGGCCGTTCAGCCTCAAGATACTCCTGTGCGCGAATGTGCTGGGCATCCCGCATTGTATACACGAGGCCGTCGATATAGACTGTCTCACCAAGCTCAAGCGCCCGCACGTCACGCTCCGAGAGCGGGGCCGACAGCCGCGTACTCATGCGCGCAGTGCCTCCCCTTCGATGACCCGGGCCTCCGGGTGGTCAGCCCCCTCAAAGCGATCACGGAAGAGATAGGAATTGTCGTTCTCGATTCGGACGGTAAAGCGCCGCCGCGGGTGACACATCGGCTTGACAGCAACCGGGTTACCGGCGATATGTGTTCCGGTCACATTGACGTGCACCGCCAATGCGGTGGTCTCCCCACCGATGCCCATTGGGCCGATCCCGGTGTCGTTGATCCGCGCCTTGAGTTCGGTTTCCATCGCGGCGATTTCGGGATCAGGGTGGGCATCGCCACACCACCGCAGCGCACAGGCCCGTTTGGCCTGGTTGGCCACCTCGTTGAATGTCCCGCCGATGCCGACGCCTACCGTATATGGCGGACAGGCCTTCCCGCCCGCCTGCTTGATCGCATCAACGACGAAGTCCTTGACGCCCTCAACCCCCTCCGACGGCGGCAGCATTGCGAGCTGGCTCTGGTTCTCCGAGCCGAAGCCAGTCGCGATAGTCGTGATCTCAAGGGCGTCTGACCCTTCGACGTATTCGGTATGCAGAATGGGCACGTCGCGGGCGGTGTTGTCACCGCGGTTCTCCCGGGTCGTCGGGTCTACCACCGACGCGCGCAGAGGCACCGCTTCGGTCGCCTGACGGATGCCGTCGGCGATGGCGGCCTCAAGGTTGACGCCCTCAGCGAGCTCAACCTCAGAGCCGATTCGCAGGAAGTGCTCGTTGACGCCGTTGTCCTGACACAGAGACATCCCTTCACTCCGGGCTGTCCGGGCGTTTTCGAGCATACTCTTCATGACCCGCTTGGCCTCATCGTTCCCCTCGGCCTCGATCGCCTCCTCTAGTACCAACTCGGCATCCCGTGGGAGGTCGACGGCTGTCAGGTAGTAGTTCCGAGCGACGGCCTCGCGAATCGTCGCATGTTCGATCGACACACTCCCCAGTTGGCGTGCGGATAATTAAGTCACCGGGCAATCAGGCGCCCTCGTCCGTCCGGATCAGCGCGTCAACGACCGTGACTCCCTCGGGACCGACGAACACTGGATTGAGATCTATCTCCGCAATCGACGGCGCATCCTCGGCCGTGACGAGTCGGCCGACGCGTGCGATGAGGTCAGCAAGGGCGTCGAGATCGCCCGCCGGCTGTCCCCGGTCGTCGGTGATGCGTGCGCCGATGTGACTCTCCTGAAGCCGCTGTGTAACCGTCTTGGCGTCGACTGGCGGCAGCAGTGTCACCGACGCGTCGGCGCCGACCGTCTCAACGGCCGTGCCGCCTGGGGCAACTGTCAGAACCGGTCCGAATCTAGGATCGCGGTGCACCCCGACGAGCACCTCGGTCTTGTCGGTCGGATCAATCAGCGGCTGTACGAGGACGCCTTCGATGTCCGCCTCGGGAGCGTGTGCGGTGGCGTTAGTAACAATCTGCTCAAACTGTGACTCGACTGCCCCGGGTGAGATACCGACGGCGACAGCTCCGGCATCGGTCCGATGTGGGACTGCTCGGGCATCGACTTTCAGGACGACCTCCGCGTCGCGCTCTGTGGCGTACGTCGTAGCAGTGGCGGCATCGACTGCGTGAACGGTTTCGACGAGATCGATATTGACCGTTTTAAGGAGCGCCTCGGCCTCCTGCCAGGTCAATACCGTGTCGGCCGGTACGGACGGTACCGGGTGATCGATGCCCGGGGGATCGGTCAGCGCAGGCGTCTCCGGGACCGGGCGGCCAGCCTTGATGAGTGAGGCGACAGCGTCGAGACAGGTTGCTGGATCGTAGTACAGCGCCGCCTCTTCTCGAACCGTTTCGAAGGGTAGCGGCTCATTGCTGTCCGGTTCGGGAGCCTTCCGTCCTGTCCAGAGAAACACCACTGGATCTGTTGCGCGCTCTTGAATCGCTCGCATCTGTGCGGCGATATCGGCTGCATCCGCGTCGACGGCGGACAGCGCAACGGCAAAGACGTAGGCGTCGAATCGGTCATCAGCGAAGAGAATATCGGCGATCTCTTCAAGGACATCAGCGCCGTATCCGCGAATGTCCGCCGGATTGTGCACTGATCCGAAGGTGAGCAACTCCTCCATCGCGAGGAGACGTTCCTCGGTTGCGCCCTCGATTGGCGGCAGTGCAAGCCCTCGTTCGGTGGCGAGGTCGGCTAGTAGTGTTGCCAGCCCCCCGCTGGTTGAGGCGATACAGACGTTGTTTGAGTCGGCAGGATCGACCCGTGCGTGTGCCTGTGCCCGATGGAGCAGATCGGGGATGTCCGGAACCCGCTCGATACCGGCACGCTCGAAGGCTGCCTCCCACGCCGCCTCGTCACCGGTAATCGACCCTGTGTGTGACAATGAGGCTTCCTTTGCGACGGCCGATTGTCCCACTTTGACGGCGAGGACCGGCGTGCCATCCTGAATTGCTTGCGTGGCGACATCGATAAACCGGCGCGGGCGTTCGATCCCCTCGATATACAGACAGATGACGTCTACCCGCTCGTCGGCGGCAAGATATTCGACGTAGTCGGTGACGGCGAGATCAACCTCGTTACCGGTCGCGATGACGTACGCAAAGGCAAGATCCTCGTCGGCTCCCCGGTCAAAGAAGGTGGCAAACGCAAGCGCTCCGGACTGGCTCACCAGTCCGATCGATCCCGGCTCTGGCTGTCGCGAGCACACCGCTGAGGCGACTGTCTGGGCGTGCGTGTTTGCGAAGCCAATTGTATTGGGCCCACAAACAGTTATCCCCGTCTCCTCAATCGCCGCCTCAAGCTCCGCCTCAAGTGCAGTGCCTTCGTCGTCTGCCTCGCTAAAGCCTGCGGTGATGATCAGCGCACCCGGCACGCCCATCGTGCCGGCCTCTCGCACCGTTTCAACCACGTACTCGCGGGGAACGCTGATGACCGCCAAGTCGACGACCGTTGGCACGTCACTAATCGAATCGTAACAGGGTTCGCCGAACACCCGGTCACGCGAGGGATTCACGTAGTACAACGACCCCGTGTACCCGTAGGTCTGGAGGTGCTCAATGAGGTTCGACGCGTACCAGGCGTCCGGACTTGCGCCGACGATGGCGATAGCCTCCGGAGCGAGGAGCGTTTCAAGCGCCGGTGTGTCCATGCCCGGCCCTACGCCGGCCGCTACAAAAGACTCCCGAGGGGGAGTCTCAAGCCGCTCTTTGACTCTCGGGAACTTGTATGATTCTCGAATCAGTTGGTCTAGATGTCATGCAGCGACGCACCTTCCTCGCGACGGCGGCGGCCGGATTGGCCGCCGGCAGCGCCGGCTGTTTGGCGACTGCACAGTCCACAGACCCCGTCCAGTCGACAGACGAAACGCGCATTCGTGTCTCCGGTTCGGGGACCATCACGACCGACCCCGAAATCGCCGAACTGACTGTGGCGGTCATCGAACGCGGGAGTGATGCGACGGAGGTCGGCGCTGCCCTTGCTGACCGTTCCCAGCAACTCCGGAGCGCACTGCTTGAGACGGCCATCGACGATGCCGACATCACCACCAGCGAGTATCGGATTGATCAGGATCGCGAACGCGATACGCTCCGCGGTATTCACGCTTATCGCGTCACCGTGCGTGATCTTGCGGCGGTCGGCGATACGATTGATCTCGCCCTTGAGAGCGGCGCCACCGAGGTTGAGCGCGTCACCTACACGATCAGTACGTCCACACGCGAAACGTTACGTGAGGATGCTCTCCGGGCGGCAATGGATGACGCCCGTGACACCGCTGAGGTCATCGCGGTAAAGCAGGGGCTCACGATCACGCGCGTTGACGAGGTGACAACGAATCAGGTGCGCGTTGGACCAATCCGGACCGAGGCGTTCGCGGCTGCCGACACCGCGACACAGATCGATGAGGGCCAGGTAACCGTTGATGCCTCCGTTCAGGTGGTCTACGTGGCGACGGCCGCTGCGTGACGGGGGCGGATACCGCGTCGACGTCCGTCAGGAGAGCCGCTCGATGTTCTTTGCGACCTCGGCGGCGTACTCGCTCGTGGCAAGTTTCTCGCCGCCCTCAATCTCGCGGTGGAGGTCGTAGGTGACCTTCTTCTCGCTGATGGTCTTTTCGACGGCGTCACGAATCAGATCGCCCGCATCCGACCAGCCCATGAAGTCGAACATCAGCCGTCCAGAGAGGATGATTGCCGTCGGGTTGACCTTGTCCTGTCCGGCGTACTTCGGCGCCGATCCGTGGACTGGCTCGGCGAGACAGCGCTCCTCACCGAAGTTTGCTCCAGGCGCGATCCCGAGGCCGCCGATCTGGGCGCCACAGGAGTCCGTCAGGTAGTCGCCGTTGAGATTCGGCATCGCCAGAACATCGTACTGATCGGTCCGAGTCAGCATCTGCTGGAGCATGTTATCCGCAATCCGGTCGTTGACAACGATGGTGTCCTCAGGCACCTCGCCATCGCGTTCCTCCCAGAGAGTATCCTCGGTAATGACCTCATCGCCGTACTCCTCCTCGGCGACCTCATAGCCCCAGTCGCGGAAGGCCCCCTCGGTGTACTTCATGATGTTGCCCTTGTGCACGAGGGTGACGAACTGGCGGTCGTGCTCGAGGGCGTAGTCGATCGCCCGGCGGACGAGGCGCTTCGTCCCGAACTCCGTGATGGGCTTGACGCCGATGCCGACGGGACCGTCGTGGATCGCCCCCGCCTTGCCCATGTCGTCCTCGAGGAACGCGCGCATCCGCTCGACCTCGTCGGTGCCGGCCTCCCACTCGATGCCGGCGTAGACGTCCTCGGT
>JBKHFN010000087.1:0-6319 GCA_046540195.1 Salinarchaeum sp. | reverse complement strand
GCTTGGCCCGCTCACGAGCGGCCTCAACGCGGTTGTACTCCCCGCCGTCGTGGAAGCTATCTGGCGTGATGTTGAGAATGCCCATCACGGCTGTGCCATCGAGCCACGGATACCGGTGATCCGTCTCATCGTCGGTTGTCTCGGGCATCGCTGCCGACACCGAGATCGGTCGCCGGTCGCGCTGGGCGGGATACTCAAGATCGACTTGCTCAGCAATCTCCGCGGCGATCGTCGCGAGTCCTTCTGGTTCGGCGGTCAGAGCCTCACAGAGCCCGGCGAACGCCTCGGTGGTCCCCATCATCAATACCCGTCGCCGTTCACCGCCGTGATCGATGCCGGAAATCGCACACTCGCCGCCCTCACGCACCAGGAGGTTCTCGATCCGGTTTGCTTGATGTTTGGTCAGGCGTGTCTCGATGACGTGATGATCGGCCGCTGGTGCCAGTTCCGACTGGCGGTCTGTTGGCACGCCAGCGGCATCGAGATACCGAACGGCGTCGCCAACCCCATTGACCTGTTTGGGTGTCTGAGTCCGTGACCACCGCGCACGGGCCTCGCGAACAGTGAACAACGACCCGGTCACGAGGACACAGTCTGCTGGCTCTGCGGCAGCAATGGCAGCAGCAACGGCATCTTCGACCGGTTCGACGATCGAGATGGCCTCAGGATCAGTACCGGCGTCCGCGAAGACCCGGGCGAGCACCTCGGGGTGGGTCGCCCGGTCAAGCGGCGGCTGACACGCGATCAGTCGATCCGGATCGGGCAACGCGGCGGCCATCTCTGACTGCCGTTTGTCGTGCATGATTCCGGCGACGATGTGCAGATTATCATACTCGAACTCCTCAAGCGTCTCGGCGAGTCGCCGGCACGCCCCGGCGTTGTGTGCCCCGTCGAGAATCACTGTTGGCGCGGTATCCATCACCTCACACCGCCCCGGCCAGTGAGCCTGTCGCAGCCCCCGTTCGAACGATCCCGGTTCAGCTGTGACCCCGAGTGCGTCATGTACGTGCCGGGCAAGTGCAACGGCAATCCCGGCGTTTTCGGCCTGGTGAGCACCAATAAGCGGTATGTTGGTCTCGATAGTCCAGTCGGCTCCGCGCACCTTAATGGCCGCCTCTGCGTGGTCAACCTTGCCGCCGTAGACCGTCTGGACGTCCCGATCGGTCTCCGGTCCGACGGTCAACACCTCGCCAGCGAAGTCAGCGATAGCTGATAGTGCGTCGTCGCGGGCGGCGGTCACGATCGGCCGGTCGCCTGGCGTGACATGGGCCTTATCCCGGGCGATCTCTTCGATTGTGTCACCGAGTACGCCGGCGTGTTCCATCGTCACGCTTGTCACTGCGCTAGCGATTGGGTCGACGACGCTCGTCGCGTCCTTGCTGCCGCCAATACCCACCTCAAGGACGGCCACATCGACATCCTCGCGGGCGAAGTGCCACAGTGCCAGTGCTGTTACCGTCTCGAAGAACGTTGGAGCGATCCCTTCGGCTGCCTTGGTGGTGATGTACTCACGTGTTGCCTCGACAAACCGGGCAACCTCCGCTTCGGGAATCAACCGACCGTCTACCTGAATCCGGTCGCGAAACTGTTCGATCTGCGGTGAGGTATACAGTCCGACCGAAATCCCCGCTTCACGGAGCACGCGCTCGGTCATCCGGGCCGTCGATCCCTTGCCGTTTGACCCGGCGATTTGCACACATGGCACCCCAGTGTGCGGATCTCCCAGATGAGCCAGCAACTCCCCGACCGACTCTGTGCCGGGGCGTGGCCCGAACCGCTGGAGATCGAACAAGAAATTCGTCGCCTCGTGATACTCCATACCGTTCGGTTTCGATCCCCCGGTTTGACTGTGTCGGAGGCGGGAGAGTTCACCGGCGTTGGTTGACGGCCATTGTTAGTCGTGACGGAAACACCGCATCCCTGTAAACGCCATCGCCATATCGTGTTCGTCCGCAGCGGCGATGACCTCGTCGTCGTTGACCGACCCACCGGGCTGGATCACCGCCTCGATACCGGCCTCCGCAGCCGCCTCGATCCCATCGGGGAACGGGAAGAAGGCGTCCGAGGCGAGGACAGCCCCCGCTGCTGACTTCCCGTCGGCGTCGGTTGCGGCCTTGCGTTTCGCGATCTCGACGGCGTCAACCCGTGAAACCTGGCCGGCCCCGATCCCAACGGTTTCGGTCCCACTGGCGATCAGGATGGCGTTGGATTTGACATGCTTGATCGTCTGCCAGGCAAACTGCATTGTCCTGAGCTGCGCGTCGGTTGGCGCCCGCTCGGTCACGATCTCTAAGTCCTCGGGCGTGATTCGGTGAGCGTCAACCTCCTGGCGGAGGCGGCCGCCAGCGAGTGACTTCTCCGTCCAGCCGTCGCGACCCGTCTCGATTGAGCCGACTGTCAGTACCCGGAGATTATCCTCATCGGTTAACACCTCTAGTGCCTCTTCTGTGTACGACGGCGCGACGACCACCTCTTTGAAGGACTCGGTGATCGCCGTGGCCGTCGCGACATCACAGGGCCGATTCAGCGCGACAATTCCTCCGAATGCGCTCTTGGCATCGGTTGCCAGTGCGTCACGGTAGGCCGCCTCGATTGTGTCAGCAACGGCTGCTCCGGCGGGATTGGTGTGCTTGATAACGGCGGCCGCCGGCTCCTCAAACTCCGCGACCAGCCCGAGCGCGGCGTCGGCGTCATTGTAGTTGTTATATGAGAGTGCTTTTGCTGAATCATTGTGCTGGGTGGCCGTAATCACCGAGGCCCGGTCGTCGGTGTAGTCGGCATAGACGGCCGCCTCTTGATGCGGGTTCTCGCCGTAGCGCGGGGTCGCCACGCGATCCTCGCTTGCGAGATACCGTAACGGCCGCGGTCCCGCGGTATTGGCGTCAACGGTGACGGTACCCATCGCCTGATCGACGGCGACGCGCTCCTCGGCGAACCACTTGACAGCGCGTGGATAGGCAGCGAACTCACCTTCATAGAGCACCCGCTCTTTGAGCGTCTCGCGGTCGTCACCGTCGTACACAGGAACCGGCTCTTGTGTGACGATGGGTCCCGAGTCGATCTGCGCGTCGATGACCTCGCCGCTGTCGGTCGTCGCGTCGGTCACCACGTGGACGGTACACCCCGTCAGATCGACATCCCGTTCAAGCGCGTCGCCCCAGGCATCCATTCCAGGGAACGACGGCAACAATGCCGGATGAACGTTCAGCGTCGTCGGCTGGGCGTCGAGAAAGGTGTCCGAAAGAATCCGCATGTACCCATCCAGGCAGACGAGGTCGTACTCGTAGTCGGAGAGCGCCTCGTTGATCCGTTGTTCGTGTGCCTGTCGCCCCTCATCCGGGTCGCGTTCGACGACGACTGTTGGGATGTCCCGCTCGGCCGCCTTCTTGAGAATCGGCGCGTCGGCGTCGTTTGCTACCACCACGCCTAACTGCGCGCCCCCTGGTGCCCGCTCGTGAATATTGATCAGGTTCCGTCCCCGGTTGCTCGCTAGCCCTGCAAGGCGCATATGTGATGGGCCGGCCGGCCAGAGGAAAGGAATTGCGGTCACCTGTATTCGGCCCTTCGATATCCTTTTACGATACGGGCTGACACGTTGGGCTATGGCTGATCGGTTGTATGCGGTCTCACCGCTCGACGGACGGTACGCCGACCGAACGGCGCCACTCTCACCGTACGTGAGCGAGGCGGCCCTCATGCGGGCCCGGGTCCGCGTCGAGGTCGAGTATCTCATCACGCTCGCCGATCTCGCGGCGACGCCGCTTGCACTCGATGCCGACGATCGCGAGGCCCTCCGTGCGCATTACCGGACATTCTCCGAGGAGGACGCCCAGTTGATCAAACGCCTCGAAACTGATGGCTACGGCGAGTATGCGGCGACCAACCACGATGTCAAGGCCGTCGAGTACTTTCTGCGGGTCCAGACCGACGACCGGCTTCACCCCTGGATCCACTTCGGTCTCACCAGCGAGGATGTCAACAATCTCGCTTACCGACTGCTGATCGACGGGGCCCTTGAGGAAGTCCTTCTCCCTGCCCTCCGGGACCTCCAGGAAACCATCGCGTCTGATGCCCGGACGTATCGAAGCCTTCCGATGCTGGCCCGGACCCACGGCCAGCCGGCAACGCCGACAACTTTCGGTAAGGAGCTGGCCGTTTACGCGGCGCGTCTGAGTCGGGCGATCGGCGACCTCCAGACGGCGGCCGACGGACTCACAGGGAAACTCGGCGGTGCCTCCGGCACCTACGCCGCCCACAATGTTGCCTACCCCGAGGTCGACTGGTCCGCAGTCGCTCGCTCGTTCGTTGACCGTCTCGGAATTGATTTCGCTCCGCTGACCACCCAGATCAACCCCGGTGACGACCTTGCGACAGTCTTTCACGCGTTAGTCCGAGCCAATAACGTTCTCTTGGACTTCGACCGGGACATGTGGCAATATATCTCTGATCGCTATCTTGGTCAACAGCAAGCCGACTCCGAGACTGGCTCCTCAACGATGCCACACAAGGTCAATCCGATTGACTTCGAAAATAGCGAAGGCAACCTTTCGAAGGCTAATGCTGATCTTGCGTTTCTTGCCGACTCAATCACGACCTCGCGGCTCCAGCGTGACCTCTCTGACTCGACGGTCAAACGGACCATTGGGGCCGCCTTCGGTCACTGCTTGATTGGCTACCAGAAGGCCGACGACGGTGTTGCAAGTGTCGTCCCCAACGAGACGGTAATCACACAGGATCTTGAGGCCCATCCCGAGGTGATTGGCGAGGCGATCCAGACCATTCTCCGTCGGGAGGGCCACGAGGACGCCTACGAACGACTCAAGGCTCACACGCGTGGCGAGACCAAAGTGACCCTTGAGGACTTCCGGTCGTTTATCGCCGATCTGGACGTGCCGGCGTCGGTCACAGACGAACTCATGGCACTCGACCCAACCACCTATACGGGTCAAGGAGCGGAGCTTGTCGACGCCCTTGAGGAGTGATCAGCAAAACCGCTCGATTGCCGTTGTGAGGCTCTCGGCGGCGTCATACAGTTCGTCAACGGTAACGTACTCCCGCTCGGCGTGTGCCACCGGGCCAACCTCGTCGGTGAGGTCGCCCGGTCCGAAAATGACTGTTGGTGCGACCGCTGCGAAATATGATGCCTCTGTTGCCGCCCCGAACGGCCGGATAGAACTGCCACTGGCGGCCACCATCGTCTCGACGATCCGGTCTTGGGGGTCCGTCTCGAAGGCTTCGAGAAACGGTGTCTCCTCATTCGCCAGCCAGAGCTCGACGCCCACCGAATCGGGAACAGCCTCGCGCACATGTGTCTCGAAGGTCTCCGTGAACCGCTCGGCTGTCTCCGGTGGGACGCTCCGACGGTCGATGGTGATCCGACACGCCGCTGGCACCTGGTTGATCGCATCGCCGCCGTCGATCCGTGTCGGGGTCAGTGTCGGTGCGCCGAGGGTATCGTGCTCACCCGGCCCGTATCGGTCGTCGAAAGTGGCGAGCGCGGCGAGCGCGTCGGCGGCGGCAGCAACGGCGTTGCGCCCGGCGTCCGGATTCGCGGCGTGGGCGGCTTCGCCTGTCAGGCGGATCTCGCCAGAGATCAGGCCACGGGCGGCGTTACAGACATCTAGCCCGGTTGGTTCTCCGACGATCACCGCGTCGGCGTCCAGCCCGTCGACCAGGGCGGCCGCGCCCGTCTGGTCGGTCTCTTCGTCGGGCGTCACGGCAAGCGTCACCCGACCGTCGTCGATGTCTGCGTCGAGAAACGCCGCGAGCAGCGCTGCGAGTGGCCCCTTGGCGTCACAGGCTCCCCGTCCCCGAACGACAGCCGTCTGGTCGTCGCTGTCGGGGACCGTCTGAGTTCGCTCGTAGGAGACGTGTGGCGGTACGGTGTCGATGTGCGTGTTCAACACGAGATGAGTATCCCCTGTTCCCCGACTAGCGAGGACGTTCCCGGCGGTGTCGACGCGAGCCTCAATGCCAGCGTCTTCTATCGTCTCCACGAGGAGGTCCCGCATTGCCGTGACGTCCTCGTGGGAGGGCGTTTTGACCGCTTGACGGTGAAACGCCTCAAGATTGAGTGCTTCTGGCATCCTTATTGGCCTCCCGGATGAGGCTGATCGACGGCATCCGGTGATGGCTCGATACCGGGGGCCTCTCGCTCGACGCGGGTGACATCCGCAATCGACTCCCGACGTCGCACGACTGTTCCGTCAATGGTCACCTCCGCCGGCCGCGGTTGGGAGTGGAACTGGCTGGCGAGTTCGTACCCGTAGGCACCGGCATTGCCGATCGCCAGGACATCATCGCGTTCCGGTTGGGCGAT
>JBKHFN010000086.1:0-6336 GCA_046540195.1 Salinarchaeum sp. | reverse complement strand
CAGCCCAGGACGCCGTACAGTGAGTTCCCCGTCCACTGGAATGTTCCGTTCCGACCAGCCAGTAGGTTGTGATGCTCCGCCACGGTGACCGAGTACACCCCCTCTGTCGCCGTACTCTGGCCGCCGTCGCGATCCATCCGGAATGACGGTGTCGTCCCCTTAACAGCGCGGACGCGCCAGGCATCCCCGTCGACCGCGTACCGTGTCCGCAGTCCACAGTGGGTGCAGAGCCGAAGCAGATCATCACGAAACTCTTCGCTGGGCGTCGTGTAGGACCATCTATCCGGTTGGTGCTCTCCACCGTGCTCGACGAGCGTCTCAAGAAAGCGCCGCTTTTGGGCGTCTGTGGTGTCAAACACCAGTTCAGGTATCCGTTTGTGACTGCTCTCCGTCTCAATAAGATGCTGCACTGCCTCGCTAAACGCCGGTGATGCGATCTGCCTCCCCTCGTCAGCCTGCTCGGATACGGACGCTGGCCGATCACAGGCCTTCTCCGACCGTCGGGATGTCTGTCCCCCGTCTGTGATCGCCGGCATGCGACCATATTTGATCTCCGACACGTTCTGTTCTGTCACGTCCGTCCCGGTGGCAGCGTACACCGCCAGTACCTGAAGGAACGCATCGCCGTCGTAGGTGCGCGGAATCCACGGCTCACCTGAACCGCCGCGGATGGCCATCTGGTCAGTCTCCTCTACGAACTCCTCGCGGTGGGCCTCAAACTGTTCGTCGGTGAGAATGTATGCATCATCCGCCTCTGCCCGTCGAGACATATCTTCGAGTGTCGTCTGTACCGCCTTGCTGGCGGCTGTCATTCCGACTCGAATCTCGTAGTCATCGATGAACCGCGTCAGATCGACTGTCTCTAGTTCTTGACCGTCTGGTCCGTCCCACCCATGTGGGAGTTCATACCGTGTGTCGGTCTCGAGTGCTCCTGCCTCGGTGTAGTCCCAGTCAGCGTTCGTATCGGAACGCACGAGCATTCGGTGGTTTGGCGTCACCCGGAAGTCGGTCTCGTCGGTCTGAATGTCAATGAGAGTGCCGCGGTAGTCGGGGTACTTGTGCGTCTCGGCGATCGGTTTCACCGCCAGTTCCGTCGTCCCGGGATCAAGCGCGTATACCTTATCCCCCACCTCAAGATCGCGGATGTTCTGGACACCAGCCGGTGTGAGAACCTCAGTGTCGGGGGTGAAGCAGTTCATGATTACCTTTACTGCGGCCTGCTGGCGGTCGTATCGCTGGTACTCTGGCTCCTCGGGGTCGTATTCGTTACGGAGTGCCTTTTTTTCCTCGCGCTCGTCGAGCGTCTCTGTGATAATCTCGCGGATAATCCCGTCCGGTTCGGTTTGGAAGTGCGTCCCGTTGGGTGCGCGGAAGGTCTTGCCGTCGTAGGTGTCCGGGTCGACCTTCGTCTCCGGTGACGCGTTGATCGTCCGCATCGACATCGGGTAGAGACT
The DNA here is from genome assembly GCA_046540195.1 of Salinarchaeum sp. GTDB lineage: Archaea > Halobacteriota > Halobacteria > Halobacteriales > Salinarchaeaceae > CAZFMU01. The sequence goes on along the minus strand of JBKHFN010000086.1, from coordinate 4,882 downwards.
GGCCAGATCCAGCACTGTCACGTTCTCTTTAACCCCCGTCACCGGGTCGAAGACGGCCCCGCCTTCGTAGTCCTCCGTGTCCTGTTGGCCCTTCGAGGGGAGCACGAACCGGCCGTGGGCCTTGTGCAGGACGTACACGTCAACCGCGTCGCCGGGTGTGGTTGCATCCTCAAGTTTGCACCCGACGAACGAGCGCACCTCGTTCCAGAAGGGGATGATCTCTTGATCGGTATTGAGTTCCACACAGAGCTCAACGTCCCGGAGGTTGTACGCAAGCAGTTGTTCGGGATCATCCTCCCAGAGGTCGCCGATGTCGCCCGGGTAGCGTTCCTTACCGACCCCGAGCTCGCGCTCGCCGACATCGTCGAGCCGGTAGGAATCGAGCTCGGTGAACTTCGTCCGCTGATAGGCATAGAGGAGGTCGAACACGACGCGTCCCTTGACGCTCGGGCCACCCCAGTCCGACCGCCAGACTTCGTCGACCCGTGAGAGTCGTTCGACCGAGAGGTCATAGTCAGTGCGGGGATCCAGCCGTTCGAGCCGGTCGAGTAGATACGGCGCGTCAAAGTCGGTGAAGTTCCATCCTGAGAGGATATCGACATCACGCTCCTCCACGAATCGAAGAACATCATCGAGCATCGCCTCCTCGGTGGCGAAAGCGCGCACGTCGAGTTCCGGCCTCCCCGAGAGGAACTCATACGACGGCAGGTCCGTCGGAACGTCGTCGGTCCCCTCTGGCGGCTCGTACAGCCAGCAGACGTACTCATCGTCGACGCTGTCGTGGGCGGTCAGGCAGACGATCCGCTCTTCACCCTCCTCGGGGAACCCGTTGCGATCGTCGACCTCGATGTCGAGCATGCACACCCGCGGCTCCGCGATTAGATCGGTTGGCGTTACCTCCTCGTGATGGACGATGAGTTGCCCGGATTCGTCGCGGCGCGCCGGTACGCGAATGCCACTTTCGATGTCCTTGTCGATCAGGAACCGGTTGGGAAACAGCACGTCTGCCTCGTAGTGATCAAAATCCGTCCGGATCTCCCCAACGTCGCGTGGTGTCTGTCCGTAGATTTTAACGAGCTCCTCGTCGCGAATACTGCGGAATGGCTCGCCGTCCGCGTCGGTATACTCCCAGTCGGTGATCCGATCGTAGGTGAGCAACTCGTCGTCATCGACGGTCGCTGCCGGCGCGTAAAAGTACGGTCGAAAGCCCGTCACACGGACGTGCTCGGCCCGCCCGTCGGCGGTCCGTCCAAAGACGTGAATGAGTGGCCGCTCGTCGTCACCGCGTCCGACGATGGTGTAATCTACTTGGGTGATCCCAATCTCGATTGTCTCCTCGACAGCGGGGAGCGCTTCCCGCGCCGGGTCGATTACCTCTCCCTCGATTGCTGGATCGGCACCGACGACGGCCCGGGCCTCCGCTGCCGGCCGATCCGCTCCGAAATCGTCGAGGGATTGTTGTCCCGCGTCGGTCATGCCACTACCGTAGGTGAGTGCCCGATGAAAAACCCACGTTGTGCGCTTCAGCGTGGACGCGCCACAACGGCGAGATGGTCCGTGTGTACAGGATCAAGCCGCTCCGTCTCGAGAATCTCGTAGGCATCGCTCAGACGGTCGTGCGCCTCGTCGAAGATCGTCTCCGGAGTGGCTGTTACGTCCTCGCTCCGGGCCTTTAACGCCAGCAGCAGCCGACCGTCATCGGCGAGAAACCGCCGGTTAGCAACGGCAACAGCGGCCTGTCCACGCGTGGCGACATCTTGGATTACCACGTCGAGGTCCGATTCGACGACGTGGGCGTACGTCGTTGGACGTCGGGCGTCCTTGAGCAGTGGAAACAGGTTCCTCCGGGTCCCGGCCACTTCGAGGAGGTCACGCATTGGTCGAGGTGCAAACTCAACCGCGTATGTTGGCCCAGCGAAATCTGCAACGTGACTGACGGTCGTCCCGTTGGCCGCCCCGAGGTACAACACCGTCTCGCCGCCACTTAGCCCCGTGTCCATCCCACGGTCGAGCATCGCCCCCAGCTTCGACCGTGTGTGGTCCCACCGCCGCCACTTGCCGTCGGTTGTTTCGCCGTAGACCGGCTCCCCGACGGTTGCAAGCGCGGACTCACCGTTGAAGTCCCGGACTGTCACGCCTGCTGGAGGATTGCTCATGCCGATTCACCCCGGGCGCGGATGGTCGCGATGCGTTCCTCAAGTTCCTCCTCAAGCGTCGGTCGTCGGTCGCCGGCGTAATAGTCGATCCGGGCAGCGATTGTCAGTTTACCGGCCAGCGCCCGAGCAGCCGACCCTCGCTCGCCGTTTGGCACTTCTTGGACGTACTCGTGTGTGTAGATGACCCCGTGTTTTGGCGATGGGGCGTCGCCACGGAGATGGGCAAATAGTGCGTCCTCCGCCCCGAGTACCTGTACCGTACTCGATGGAAGCTTGGCCAGTGCCTCAAGTCCGCCAGCAAGAGCGATGAGTCGGGCCGCCAACAACGGCCCGGCCAGTGTGGCCAGGTTCGGTGCGACGCTCGGGGCAAGCCGCTTGAGTTCGGCCTCAAGCGCTGCTGCCTCCTCACTGAGGTCGACACAGCGTTTAGCCAGGGCGACCAGCCGCCGCTCAACCGCACCCTCCGAGTCGTGGTCGGCGACCTGTCGCGCGTATGCGACCCCGTGGCCCGTCTCCGCAAGCCGGCTGCCCCCCCACTCGCTGACGCGCTCAGCAAGTTCGTTGGCCTGCCGCTGACAGTCATCGTGGGCACGCAGGAGGTGAATCAGCTGTTGGTCGTCGGCCTGTTCACGCTCCTCGACAGCGTCCCGGGCGGCAGCGAGCGTCGCCTCGTGCAGCTGCTCATAATAGGTGGATTTGTCGGCGACGACGCCGCACTCGACGGCCACCGTTGGCCAGGCGTCCGGAGCGTCGGCCTGGCCTGTCCGGATTGCCGTCGCGGCCGCGGCCGCGTCCGTGGGGTCGATCCCCGCGAACCACGCGCCGTCGGTCCCTTCGGTCATACCAGGGGATTGAGCACCGATCCGTATATCGGTTCGTATCCATTCGCGACGACGGGCTTAGGGGGATCGGTCACGTGATTAGCGTGATGAGTGCCCCGATTGACCGTAATCGTCTCCCCGACACGGCCAGTCCGTATCTTGCCGCTCACGCCGACAACCCCGTCCACTGGCAGCCCTGGGACGCAACCGCCCGAGATGCTGCCGTTGATCGTGACCTTCCGATTTTCCTCTCGGTCGGGGTACGCTGCCTGTCACTGGTGTCAGGTTATGGAGGCCGAGTCCTTTGAGGATCCGTCGACCGCTGCTGCCCTCAACGATACGTCTGTGCCAATCAAGGTCGACCGGCAGGAGCATCCTGGGCTGGATTTCCTGTATCAGCGTCTCGCTCAGATCACGACCGGTTCCGGTGGATGGCCGCTGTCGGTCTGGCTAACGCCCGATGGCCGCCCATTCTCGGTCGGCACCTACTATCCGGCGAGCGAACGGTACGGTCGACCGGCCTTCTCGGATGTCATCGATCGGGTCGCCGAGACGTGGGCGACCCAGCGATCCGAGGTTGAGGAACGGGCCGATGCCTGGACCGACCGCCTGCGTGACGCCTTTTCACCACCACCTCCCGCCCGTCTTGATCGGCCACTCAGCCACGTTATCGAGGCTGCTGTCGATGGAGCGGATCGCCAGTACGGCGGCTGGGGCAACCGGACCAAATTCCCGTCGCCGAGCCGGCTGTTCACCCTTCTTGTTGCGTCGGCCTGGAAGCACGACGAGGCGGCGGCTGTCGCCCAGGAAACCCTGCGGGCGATGGCCGATGGTGGCATTTACGATCACCTCGGCGGCGGATTCCATCGCTATGCGACCGACCGCGAGTGGCACGTGCCGCACTTCGAGAAGATGCTCTATGACAATGTTGAGCTCGCCCGGTGTTATGCTGTCGCGTCAGCGTTATTCGACAGCGACCGGTTTCGAACGGTTGCCGAGGAGACGTTTGGGTTTCTCAGACGCGAATTGTCTACTGACACAGGCGGGTTCTATAGTACGCTTGACGCGCGCAGTCCGCCTTTCGGGGGGCCATCCGATGCCGATCCGGTCGAGGGAGCCTATTACACGTGGACGCCGGCGGAGATTGCGTCGGTCACCGATGTGTCATGGGAGCAGTCAGCGCTCCGACGGCGATATGGAATCACCGATACGGGTGACGTTGAGGGGCGATCGGTACTTCGTCGTGTCGCCTCGGTCGATGCGATCGCTGATGAGTTCAATCGGTCGTCCTCGACCGTTCGCGGAACCCTCAAGCGACTACGCGGCGAGTTGCTCGCTCACCGGGACGAGCGTCCCCGTCCGCCCCGTGACGAGCAGGTTATTGCCGGCTGGAACGGCCTTGCCGTCCGAGCATTCGCGACCGGTGCGAGCCTGCTGCATGATGAACAACTCGCGATACAGGCCAATCGTACGCTCGCGTTCGTCCGCGAACAGCTCTGGGACTCCTCAAGCGGTCGTCTCCACCGGCGTACCGTCAACGGTGCGGCGGGACAATCGGCAGTCCTCGCTGACTATGCCTTTGTGGGGCTGGGAGCGCTTGCACTCGATCACTACGATGATAACCCGGACGCGCGGGCCTTTGCGATTGACCTCGCGAATGCGATCGACCAGCAGTTCTTCGACGATAGTGCAGAGATCCTTTATTATACTGCGGTAGATGCCCCCTCCCTGCTTGTCCGTCCCGTTGAGTTTGCCGACCGGTCGGTCCCATCAAGCCAGGGAGCGGCAGCCACGTTCCTGGCCGCCGTTTCGGCCCACGTTGAGCACGATCGGTTCAAACGGATCGCCGATGCCGTCCTTACGCGCGCCGGATCGCTAATTGAGGAGGCCCCGCAAGCCCACGCG
>JBKHFN010000085.1:0-6409 GCA_046540195.1 Salinarchaeum sp. | reverse complement strand
AAACAGTACGTGACCCGCTAATTCCAACGCCGTATGGCGATTCAATAGAGCCGAGCCCCCGGAATCACTCGATAGTGGCGTACTGGACTCGTACAAGAACCGCTCGCTCTCGAATGCTTTTGACCGTAGCGGCAAAATACGGATGATGACCGCAGATCGGACCTCGCGACGCACGGCCCTCCGTGCCGGCGGGGCGGCCCTGGCCGGGCTCAGTACCGGCCTCGCGGGCTGCAGTGCGCTGGGTGATGACAACTCAACCCTCTCGATGGGAACACTCAACGTGTTCCCGATGATGCAGCAGTTCGTAATTGACCAGCGGGGGTGGTACAACGACCTCGGGGTAAGCATCGACACGACAACCTTCGGGGGCGGCCCCCCGCTTGTGCAGGCCTATGCGTCAGGTGACCTTGACCTCGCATACGTTGGGATCAGCCCGAGCCTGGTTGCTATCGCCAACGGCGTCCCCTCAACCGTTGTCGCGGCGAACGTCCTCGAACCGAACGTGATGGTCGGTACCGCCGAATGGCGCGCGTACTGGGACGAATATGGCGCCGATGCGTTTGCCCAGTTTCGTGCCGACAGGGGCCGTCGTCCGCGCTTTGCCACGCTGCCGGCCGGATCGACCCCCGACGTCTTCCTGCGCTACTGGATCACCGAGGCACTCGGCCTTGAGTTGGATGTGCTTGAGATCATTGGCCAGAGCTCCAGCGCGCTGCAGTCGACACTTGCTGCAGAGGAGGCAGACGCCGGCAGCGTGATCGAGCCGATCCCGACCCAACTGGCCCGCGATGACGGGACCACGATGGCGCCGTTTCGCTACGCCGGGCCGGTCATGGCCGGACAGCCCGGTGCGGTGCTCCAGCCCTCCCAGTCGCTTGTCGAGGATCGACCGGGACTCGTCGAGGACCTCGTCCGGTTGCACATCCGAGCGACCGAGTTCATCACGGCGAATCGCACGGCGGCCGCCAGGATGGCCAGTACGGCGATCGGCACCGACGTCCTCCCGAAGTCAGTAGCCGTCGAGGCGATCAACTCTCCGGCTTCGACATTCATCACCGATCCCCGGCGGATCGTCGAGCAGTCGCTAGTCTACAACGAGTTCCACCAGCAGCTCGGGTCCGTCGACACCGACCTCACGGCCGATGACATCTTCACGTACCGCTTTTACGAGGAGGTACGCGATGAGTAATACGCCTGAGACTGAGACCGACGCCGATGCGGGACTCATCCGGACCCCACGCGTCGGACGCATCGATGTCGAGGCAGGCCGGGAGACGGCCCTCCAGATTGGCGCGCTGGCGGGCTTCGTCGGGATGTGGTGGGTCCTCGCGCTGGTCACGCCACAGACGCTCTTGCCTCGTCCGCCGGCGGTCGCCGCCGTCCTCCTGCAGGATCTCACCTCGGGACTCGCGTTCGAACTCATCTGGCAGAGCCTGCGTCATTATCTCCCCGGCCTGCTGATCGGATCTGCCCTCGGGATGGCCGTTGGTATCGCCGTCGGCTGGTGGGAGACGGCCGAATACACCATTGGGACCGTTGCAAGCTTCCTCCGACCGGTGCCGCCGCTGGCGTGGATCCCCTTCGCGATCATCTGGTTCGGTCTCAACGACCAGGGAGCGGCGTTCATCATCGCCATCGTCGCCTTCTGGATCAACCACTACAACGCCCAGGGCGGCGTTGCGGGCGTCGATCCCCAGCTGATTGAGGTCGCTCGATCACTCGGGACCGATTCTGATCTCGGGCTCATCCGGAAGGTCGTTCTCCCCTCCGCAACGCCCGCGTTGTTTACCGGCTTTCGGACGGCCGCCGGCCAGGCGTGGATGGTCATGGTTGCCGCCGAGCTCCTCGGCGTGCCCGGCATCGGCAAGCACCTCTGGGACGCCGCGAACTTCCTGCGCATGGAGGTTGTCATCGCGTATATGCTCGTTATCGGCCTGCTGTTCTTGCTCTCTGATCGACTGATCCGCGCCGTTGAGCGGCGGACTCTCGCCTAGCGGTGATTCACATGGCTGTCAACACTCACTCCGATCCGACACACGCACAGATCGTCGTCGAGGATGTCTCGAAGACCTATGATAGCGAAACCGGCCAAATCGAGGCGCTGCAGAATGTATCCATCCGCATTCCCGAGGGCGCGTTCGTCTCGATTGTCGGCCCCTCGGGATCGGGGAAGTCCACCTGTTTCCAGATCATCGCCGGTCTTGAGGCGCCGACCAGCGGGGCCGTCCGAGTGGGCGGTAAAGTCGTGTCCGACCCGGGGCCGGACCGCGGCATGGTCTTTCAGGACGACGCGCTCTTTCCCTGGCGGACGGTCGCCGAGAACGTCGCCTACGGCCTCGAGGAGGTCGGTCCGCCACCCGAGACAACCACCGAGGAGATGGTCACCCGCTGTCTCGACCTTGTCGAATTGACCGCGAAGGCCGACGCGTATCCGCGCGAGCTCTCTGGCGGGCAGCGTCAGCGCGTCGGCATCGCCCGGGCACTCGCCGTCGATCCACCGATCTTGCTCATGGACGAGCCCTTCGGTGCTCTTGACGCACGGACCAAAGCCACACTCCAGGAGGAACTGCTTGCGATCTGGGCGGAGACACAGAAGACGATCCTTTTTGTCACCCACGACATCGAGGAGGCCGTGTATCTCTCCGATTGCGTGGTGGTCTTCTCCGATGGCCCCGGGCGAGTGCTCGATGAGATTGCCGTGCCGATGGACCGCCCGCGGGACCGAACCGGCGACGCCTTCGGCGAGACCAAGGCGGCGATCCTCAAGTACTTCGAGTGAGTGTACCGGACGGGACACTCAAGCCCCCGCCTGATTTCAGGATAGCCCGTCAGTCGCCGTCATTCCGGGCGGGTCGGCCGAGGTGTGTCTCGACCCGCTCGACTTTCGTGGCGGCATCCCGGTCGCTGGTTCGCTTGTCGTCAATTTTGAGCACGGTACTTACGCGGTCAGCTTCGACCGTCTTGTGGGCGGCTTTGACCGCCGCGAGCAGTGTGTCCATATCCGCCGCCTCGATGACCGTTCCCATCGGATTCGTCTCATAGCTAATGTCAAACGCCTCAAGAGCCGCGACCGCGTCGGCGACATCCTCGGCCATGCTGTCATCGGTGACCGGCGCCACACTCAGGAGTGCGATAACCGTCATGACTAATCTACGGGTGAGAGGCTCTTTGTCCTGTCGGCGGGTGATGCAAATCGCGAAGGGCGATCAGTCTTCGGTGAAAAACCGGCCGTGAAAGCCAAGCGGCTCCACGTGTGGGAGTGTCGCATCCGCGAGCACCTCAAGGGTCACCGCGTCGAAGACGAGCAAGCGGGTGTGCTCACGCTCGCTGTCAAGCGCCGTCGCGAGTACGACGCCGTCATCAGGGGCTGACGCTCCGGGACGCTGGACCGGGATCGGCTCCTCAACGAACACCCCCTGTGACCACCACTCCTGGGCCTCGCCGGTCTTGCAGTCGAGTTTGATGAGCCCGTTTGCCCCCTCACGGTCAGTCGCCTGGCCGTAGGCATACCGGTGTTGGCGGCCCGTCTGCGAGGACAACACGCGGGGGAGTTCCATCCCGCCGGAGTGCAGTTGCCTCCGCTCAACCTGATTCGACGCCAGATCGATCCGGTAGCGGACCGGCTGACCGTCCGGAACCGCCTCTGAGGATTCCTCGATAAGCGTATCGAGACGCATCGCCTCGACGATCTCCGCGTCGGGAAACTCGATCAGATCAAGCACGACCGTCTCGTCTTCGAGGAAGGCATTGATGTGATGGAAGGTAAACAGTGGCGGGAGCGTCGGGTCGGCGACGAGGTCGCCGGTGTGACGGTCGACAACGAGGATCCGTGTCGCCCGTTGTGGCTGCCAGTCGAGTGTATCGAGTAGACCCTCAGTAAAGGGGCTGATCGCCCGGAGAATCGGGATCACCAGCGGCGTCTCAACGATAATCACGTGCGCTGGGGTGATGCTGCAGTCATGAACGTACCCGGGGCCATCCGCCGCAAGCGATGCGATCCGTTCGCGGCTGCGCGACCCCGGTGGCACCCGATAGAGATGGTACCGGGGGCTGGGACCGAACTCCGTGGTAAAGCCGAACCACTCGCCAGTCTCGGGGTCAGTGACGAGATGGGCGGCGGTGAGCTGCTCTGGGAGGGTATCCTCGAACCGAAATGGACCCTGTGTCTCTAGCGTCTCTGGGTCGAAGGCGATTCGTCGCGGCGCCTCCGTCAGCGCGACGTGCGTGCCATCGATTGCGGCGACGTGGACGTTTGCGTTGTCCGTGACCGCCGGCGGGCCGAGGCTCGCAAGCCAGGAGAGCAGCTTCCGCAAGCCGCGCTGGTCAGTCCCGAACTCGCCGGCCGTCTCGCCCGCCATGGCGTCGGCATAGGCGTTCGTCCGGAGAAACCGGTTGGAATAGGTGAGCTGGCCGTCCGCGAAGGCGTACCGCCGGAGCATTGCTAGCCCGTCGAACCAGTGGGTGAGTTGCTGGCCTCCGACATCGAAGCGGCCAGGGCCGTTTCGAATGAGCGTCCCGGAGAGCCACGCCGGAATGGTTCCCTCAATCGGCGGGGATATGTCGGTTACCTCCTGTTGCAACGACCGGACGCCGACCGCATAGCCACCAGGCATACGCCTCAGACGGGTTGCAAGGAGGTAAGCGTTGGCTGGCACCCACTCCCGGCGATGGCGGTGATCGTGTAACTCTCGGACACGACTCAGGCGGAGATTCAGGAAACAACCATGTCCATCCGAATCGCCTCAGACCCACGTAACGACCGTCTCCCGGGCTATATAGTGTAACTGGCTGACATCTGGGAATACAATTAAGTATCGTGAAGATAGTGCCAACGACACACATGACGGAACTCGGTGGCTTTCGCGATCACGTCGCCCGCATCGATCTCTCAGCGGAGACGGTTGCATACGAGAGCATCAACGACGAGGACGCCCGGAAGTACCTCGGCGGACGCGGTCTGGGCGTGAAGTACGTCTTCGATCAGGGCCCGGACGTCGATCCACTTGGTCCGGAGAACCTCCTGGCGTTTATGACCGGCCCGCTAACCGGGACACAAGCGACCATGAGCGGCCGGATGGCAGTCGTGACCAAGTCGCCGCTGACGAATACGGTAACAGACTCCCATCACGGCGGCTGGTCGGCCGCCCGACTCAAGTGGGCTGGCTTCGACGCCCTCTTATTTGAGGGCGAGGCCGATCATCCCGTCTACGCGTACGTTGAAGATGGCGAGGTCGAGTTGCGCGACGCCAGCCATCTCTGGGGCGAGGAGATTCATGACGCCATCGACACCCTTGAGGACGAAGTTGAGGGAACCTACGGACAGAATCTCTCGACGATGGCCATCGGGCCGGCTGGCGAGAACGAAGTCCGCTTTGGCTGTATCATCAATGAAGACGATCGGGCCTCCGGCCGCGGCGGCACCGGCGCGGTCATGGGCTCAAAGGGTCTCAAGGCCGTCGTCGTCAAATCAACGACGGATATGCCCCAGCCCGCTGACGAGGAGACCTTCGCCGAGGGCCATCAACAGGCTGTCCAGGCGATCACCGAGTCGGACGTGACCGCTCCGAACCAGGGTGGGTTATCGATGTACGGCACGAACGTCCTGACTAACCTCACCGAGCAGATGGACGGTCTGCCGACCCGCAACGGCCGATACACCTCAACCGAGGCCGAGACAACCGCCGATCCAAGCGATCCGAATATCGACGCCGAGAACACCTCCGGCGAGTGGGTCCGCGAGAATATTCTTGTCGATGAGCCCACCTGTCACTCCTGTGCAGTTGCCTGCAAGAAGGAGGTTGAGGCCGAGGCCGACATCGGCGGGGAACACCGTGAGGTCCGCATGGAGTCCCTTGAGTACGAGCCAGCCTGGAGCTTCGGCGCCAACTCGATGAACGACGACGCCGAGGTGACCGCCATCCTCGTTGATCGGTGTAACGATCTTGGGGTGGACGCCATCGAGGCGGGCAACATTGTCGCGATGGCCATGGAGATGGCTGAGAAGGACCACATCGAGGAGAACATCGAATGGGGCGATCATGACGCGATGTATGACCTGCTTGAGCGGATCGCTCACCGCTCTGATGACCTCGCCGACGCGCTAGCAGAGGGGGCCGCTGGCGCCGCCAAGCGCTTTGATGCGGCGGACACCCGTCTTGATGTCAAGGGCCAGACGATCCCGGCGTACGATCCACGGACGATGAAGGGCATGGCGATCGGCTATGCTACCTCGAACCGTGGGGCGTGTCACCTCCGTGGGTACACCCCAGCCGCGGAGATTCTGGGCATTCCTGAGGCAGTCGATCCGGCCGACCCCGAGGGCAAGGGCGAACTCACAGTCACCTTCCAGGATCTGCACGCGATTTCCGATTCCTTCGACATCTGCAAGTTCAACGCCTTCGCAGAGTGC
>JBKHFN010000084.1:0-6463 GCA_046540195.1 Salinarchaeum sp. | reverse complement strand
TTATCAACGGCTTGGCCGTAGGCCTCAAGAACTCCGGTCTCATCGAACCGGTCAAGCACCCATCCCGCTAGTCGTGAGCCGTCGGTTAACAGATAGTAGGTTCCGGCGAGCATAATAAATCCATGTAGCGCGAGCGTCAGGACGAGCCCGACCGACTCAACAATTCCCGAGCCGATCTCCTGAATCCACGCTTGGACATCTGCCTCACTCAGTAGCGCCATTATCTCCTCCGGGGTGATTGGAAAGACACCGGTGGCCCTGAGCTCTGCGACAGCTTGACTCAGCGTCTCGCTTTGGCCGATTCCGAACGCCGAGAGGTAGGCGGCGATCTGATCTTCGCCCCCGAGGACCTGCTGGATCTCCGGGATGAGTAATACGAGTGTGTATGTCAACAACAGCAGAAAGGGCAACAGAAATAGCACAATCGTGGTAACGGCCTGAAGTTGACGACGATATGGGAGGCTCCGCCGACGGAGCGACACCGGCAGTGGAAGGCGGCCGAGTCCGCGGTAGATCGGTCGGCTGGCGTAATACAGAAACACCGTGAACACGATTGTCGGCAAAAACCCTCGCAGCACAAGCGCAACGAGTGTCAGTAGCCCGACGCCGAGGAGACCGAGTGCAACCCGACGGCGGAGATCCCGATCGAGATTCATTCACTTGACACTCAGACGGGGACATAAATGGACATACCGGTCGACACAAACGAAGGTCAAAGCAATCACGCGCACAACGTTGCAAGTGCCATTTCCTTCGATATCGCCCGTTTTCCAGATACTCACATCCACTCAGGCGACCGGTGTAACACACCGATATGATTCGCCTCTGTGACCCGTCGCGAGCAATTGATAGCGATGGAGAAACAGGGGTGAAACCTCCCTCTCCACGGGTGGGAAGCGTGTCAATGCTCTCGTCCGAAGCGTCCGGTGACACGTAGTGAGCGGAAGCCCGTGCCCTTCAGGGGCGGGAGGAGGTCACGGTAAACCACCAGTCATACTGGTCATACTCCTCAGCCTCTGCCTCAGCGACCACCTCATCGATGCCAGCGACCGTCTCCGGCGGCGGCAAGAGCACGCGGTCTTCAAAGCGTTCGTTCTCTGGCCAGTCTGCCGGCGTGACGACCTCTTCCTCGTCAGCCAACTGAAGTGCGTCGACCGATCGAAGGATCTCATCAATGTTTCGACCAATCTCTTCAGGATAATAGAGAATCTGCCGAATCGTTCCCGTCGGGTCGATGATAAAGAGTGCCCTAACGGTGCTTGATCCGGCGTTCGGGTGGATCATCGACAGTTGTTCGCTTACTGCTCCCGACTCATCAGCGATAATCGGAAATCCGATCTCGATGTCGAGTTCCTCGGCGATCCAGTCTGTCCACTTATGATGAGACTGAAGGCGATCCACAGAGAGCCCGACGAGGTTTACCCCACGCTCCTCGAACGCCTCGCGGCGCTGTTCGAACGCGGCGAATTCAGTGGTACATACCGGGGTGAAATCACCCGGATGGCTGAACAGAATGAACCACTCGTCTGCAAACGCTTCCGGTAACGACATGGCCCCGTGAGTTGTCTCAACCTCGATACTCGGAAATTCACTTCCGATCAGCGGCACCGACTGCGATGGTGGCGTATCGCTCACAACCGTGTCCCTCTTTTGGGAGAATATAAGCCTTCGTCTTGTCTGCTTAGCTGATGGTTATCCGATCTGAACTCCGTCCTGACAGTAACAACGCACCTGTCCTCTCGTCCTGTCACCGTGGTTTTCCCGATCTATCGGTGTTGTGCTGGCCGATGGACGAAGCGATTGGACTACTCAATCGATAGTGGACAACCGCCGAGCGCCAGTTCTCGTTTCTCATCACACATCAGATAATAACGAACCGTGGGATTTTATTTACTCCACAGTCTTGCATAGATCACGAATGAGCACGCCGCACGCGGAGACGACACACACGATTGAGGGCAATCGGTATGTGAAGTACTTCGGCCCACAGTGGTTCGCGCCGACGATGGGGCTCGGGGCGCTTGCCATCGCGTTGCACCTTGCGGGTGAATTTCTGAGCCTTCCGATTCTCCTCACTGCCGCCCAGGCAGGGACCGCCTTGACGGCACTGATCACCGTCGCGTTTGTCCTTCCATGGCTGTTGCGCTTTTTCCAGTATCCAGAGGCGGTCAATGAGGACCTCTCACACCCGATCCGGAGTCAGTTTTTCCCAACAATGCCGATTTCGCTGTTGATTATCGGAATTGGGATGCAGACCACAATGGGCGGACTGCTCAGCCAGGGGTTGATTAATGCCGTTACCCTCTGGTTGTTCGCCCTTGGATCGCTGGGAGTCTTCGGCTTTGGCGTCCTGCTCTCTGAGATCCTCTTTACAAATACCAATATCGGTACCAAACACGGCGTGTTTGCCTGGTACATCCCACCGGTGTCGCACATCATTATTCCGATCCTTGGCATGCAGCTGCTGGAGAACGGCCTTGACGGTGGCGCCCTCGGGAGTACGCTTTATATCACGTCGATGGCGGCGATGGGTGTCGGAACGTTCATGTTCCTGTTCCTTGCGCCGATTATTCTCCACCGGTATGCCTACGAGGATCTTCCGGACTCGAAGCTCGCGCCGACATTCCTGATCGGTGTCGCCCCCACGTCGGTGCTGATCATCGACATCGCTCATATCATCCGCGTGCTCGAATCCGGTGCCCAGATTGCCATTGAGGCCGGTAGCCTGATCCCCTCGCTGAAACTCGCTGTTGGTCTGCTCTGGGGCTTCTCAGCGTGGTGGTGTCTGCTGACAATTGCGATTATCGTCCACTATGTCACCCAGGCAGAACACCCCTTTAGCTTTACCTGGTGGGCCTACACGTTCCCGCTAGGAGCCTTCGCTATTGCGACGAACACCACGGGCCACCTGCTCGGACTGAGCAGCCTGAACTACCTGAGTGCGGGTGTTACTGGCCTCCTCTTCTTAGTTATCCTCACCATCACGACGCTCACGGGCAATCTTATCCGTAAGGGTGAAGCCTTCGTCCCGGAGTGACACACTTTGGTCGTCTGTCGAATCGGGGCCGTCCATCATCTTAGCAACAAGGGCCACATCGAGTACGCTCACAAATAGACTCGTTTCGAGTCGTTCGGCGCTACGGTCTGTCGTCAGGAGCGGTCGGCGAAGACGAACTCGCTTGAACTGCCGAGTGGATCGCTCACCGTCTCTGTCCGGAGGTTCTCGAAGCCGGCGTCCGCAAGCTGCTTGAGTGTCTGTTCCCGCCCTGGCGCCGAGAAGAACATCGATCCACCCATCCATCCGCGACGGACGGTCTCGAACCGCCCGGCCGGGAGCGTCATCAACAGTGTTCCACCGGCGGCGAGCACGCGGGCGAACTCCCGGTAGACTGCTGGGTGGTCTTCTCGTGGGACATGAAAGACGGCGTGGTAAGCGGTCATCGCGTCTGCGACACCGTCGTCAAACGGCAGGGCCCGCATCTCCGCTTGGAGCACCCGCGCGGCCGGAACGGTTTTGCGGGCCAGTTCAAGCCCCTCCCGAGAGAAGTCGACGCCGACACTCCCGGCCGGGAGGTTTGCAAGCGTGCGCGCCCCGTCCCCGCAGCCGATATCGACGACCAGCGGGTCCGGTGGACACGTCTCGAGGAGATTCTTGATTAACGCCGCGTCCGAGCCATCGGGATCGCGTCTGTCGGCGTACGTCGCGGCAACTTCCTCCCACGCCTGTCGAATCTCGTCGGCATCCATGTCCTGTTATGGAGCCCAAGCGGCATGAGGACTCGCCTGTCAGGTGGCTGTCTGTGGCACTGGTCGACGACATCGTTTCTCCAGACAGCGTTGGGCTGTTCCTCTGTTTTCGGACGATCCCCTAATCGGATCGATACAACTCGCTGCAGGATCGATCAAGCTTCCTGCAGGCGCTCGCGAAAGGCCCTTGCAGCGGCCGGAAGTACGGTCAGTCGCGCTCGGAGACAGACATACTCAAGATACTCACCCCGCATTGATGTCACCCCATCACACCCGTCTTCGATGAGTATCTCAAGCGACCCGTCGGCGTACGTGATCGAGCGGACCGTCTCCGCCAGTCGATTGCGTGCCATCGACGGTCCAGAAATCGCGTCTGCGGCCGTCCGTGCGGCCTCGATCGCTGCTTCACGCTCGGCTTGGACCGTCGTCTCGTTGATCTCCGGGGACAACTCCTCAACAACACGCTGTCGGACTCGCTCGAACGCCCGATACTCCTGTTCGACCCGTAGTGCTGCTGTGAGCCCGTCGGCGAGGGGCTTCGGTGTCGTCGTGGCGGCCTCTGCAAGGTTATCACGAGCACGATAGACCGGGTCGGCGGACTCGTAGAGTGCCTCCCAGCGAACGCCGTTCTCGTCGATATCCTGATCGATGAGCTGCTGGACCCAGTCGTCGTCCTCCCGGGTCGGTAGGTCGACCGCATCGATCCGCTGGCGCGTCGCCGAGATAGCCGTCTCACACAGCGGTTGGAGGGGCGTGGCAGTAGGCCGATCGTCGGCGTACCGTCTCAGTAGATGACTCCAGACATCGGTGGCTGCCTGTGCGGACTCAAGCGTTGCGGCGGCCTCTCCGAGCTCAACGACCGTTGAGTCCGGGCGGAGTTCCCAGTTAGCCAGTCGACGCTCGGCGTTGTCAAGGGCTTGTTCAGCGGTCGTATACAGTGCTAACGCCCGGTTCAGTTCGGACCCATCCGTTGGCCCCATGTAGGAGACGCTCTGACGGGCGTCACGGACAGTCGGCTTGATGGCGGCGTGTTCGCTCTGTAGACTCTCGGAGACCTCGGCGAGTGTGTTCTGTCGATATCGTTCGACGGCCTCGTACATTGTCGCCGCCTGCCGGGCATCGGTTCGCGCGTCAACGGTGTCGACAAAGGCATGATACCGCCGCTCGCCGCCGACCGATGCGGTGTCGATGTGCTCGCGCGCCCGACTGCGGTGATCGTCGATGTGTTCGCGAACGACCCCGTTGGGGACGTCACTCTGGGTGATCGACACCGGCAGTTCGTTGAGCAGTGTCGTTGTCCGGGTGCGTGCATCTCGATACGGTCCTTCTGCGGGAATGATCGGTGCCGACGGCTGGACCTCCGGAACCGGCTCTGCGAGGATGTTCGGGATGGCCGACAGTTCGACCGTACTGTCTGCGCTATCGCTCTGATCCTGTGTACATCCCGCGAGCATGCCGGTCAGTGCTGCTCCCATCGCAAGCACCGTTCGCCGGCTATGCGTACCGGTCATGTCTGGTTCTCACCCCCTTCAGCGGGACAGCCACGACGCTCGCTGCTCGCGCGGCTTGACGGAGGTTCCTCGTAGACGTGCTGGACCCGGATCAGTGTCGCCACCATCACCTTCGTATCGGCTGCACACTGCGCGGTTGGCGGTCGGAGTTGCTGACAGTACCAGCTCCGGAACCGGTCTTCGTCGGCCTGTACTGCCAGCAGGCGTCGTTCGTAACAGTCCTCGATAGTCTGCTGTTCGATGACGATTGAGGCGCTGGTGAAGTCTGTCTCCGTGAGAAACGCTCGTACCGGCGTTGGATCCGCAAGGTCAACTGTGAGTGCCTCGGCGTCAGCCTCGCTCAATATAAACTGTGTGTCGTGGTGATCAACTGTACCGGGGTCAGTGTAGACGATCATATCGGAGCCAGGGGCCCGCCGTGAGAGCGACTCAAACGGGGTTGACGCCGACGGGAGCCGCCCGCGCATGCCGGTTGAACTCTCTCCGGTCGCGTGACTCCCCGACTCAGCGCCAATGCAGCCGGCAACTCCGCCCGCAAGAAGCGCTCCAGCGACGCGCAACGCGTTGCGTCGCGTCCGATCAACCATGTCCGCAGTCGACTGCCGGGACTAAAAGACGCTCTGGACGCACAAACGTGCGTTTGAGCCTTCAGATCTGGGTTGCAACCAGCGCGGCAAAGACTGCGAGAAGCGCTACCGCATTGAGCCGAACGCTTTGATCGTGATACCGATCAAATGCCTCATCGCCGGCGGCCTCCATTTTCGGGATGAGCCGGTAGCGTGCGTACCCGGCGGTGAGTACTGCCAGTGCCGTTGCCCCGGCAGCCACACCGGCTGGGACGACCCGCTGTGCGAGGATTCCTCGAGTGAGGATGCTCGCCAGTGCGACGAACCCGAGTCCGATCCCCATCGCGTAGTACTTCGGGAAAATCGCATTCACAGCCGACCCGGCGTCGTCACTGCCGAGGACCGCGAATGTTGTCGGAGCCCCGACGAAGGAGAAAAAGACCATCGTGCCGAACCAGGTCCCGAGTGCGAGATCAGCGAGGAACTGCAGGCCGGTGGTAAGAGCACTCATAGCCGTCTGTTCGACCGCGACTCATTCAATGTGCTGCTCAGCCGGTCGGAAGCGTGACGAACAGCGACAGGATCCCCAGCGGCACGACGAACAACAGCGCATACCAGAGGCCGCCGGCGGCTAGCAGC
>JBKHFN010000083.1:0-6467 GCA_046540195.1 Salinarchaeum sp. | reverse complement strand
GTCAGCGATCAATCAGCTCGCTACAATGTGCACATGTGTCCGCCTCCTCGGAGAGTCGTGCCCCACACGACGGGCAGTTGATCTGCTCCTCCGGAGTGACGTTATCTTCACTCTGATGTACCGCCTCAGCATTGAGGAACGAAAGCACAATTGTCGCGACAACGAGCACCGCAAGCCCAATCAGAGACACAGCTCGGCCAAGGACATCGACAATGGCGATGGACGGTCCAGACACAGCGACGAGCCAATACTCCATCAGTTAAGATACTAATTCGCTGAGAAGAATAGGTTTTATCACTGGCTCGCCACCCGGCCATCCACCTTTTTGTCGGGAGGATCACGCGGTCCGTATCTGCTCTGTCACCCCCCTTGCTATTCTTCATTGCACCAGATAATGAGCCGGGCATGCTGTCAATTACTATCAAACACGCAACCAACGATCACCTACTGCGGACAAGGATCTGCACGCGACCAATGAGGCCTCGACACATGTCGAAAGCAATGCTGGATCAATGACCATCCTCACTGCTCGGACCGGGGTCGCCGGTCATCAACAGCCCCCAGCAGATAGCCGCCAAACGCGAGGATCCAGACCACAAGTGGATAGGCCACCCACCGTTCAATCCCACCAGTCCCGAGAAACCTCAACGGATCCGTTGAGTGATGAGAGGACCATAGAAAATGATCAACGTGCGTGACCCTGCTATAGCTCTGTTGCGATCACTTTGCTGTGCAGCACCGGGTTCAGGTGGCCGCTCCTCCGTCAACAGTCCCAACGTTATTGCCCACCCGATGCAGCCTGGACCAACCCAGCGCGACTTGTCGGTTGACTCCTGTTCTCCATGAGTAACTCGCCAGACGTGTACTCGCCATTCGCAGAGCGTCCCACGGTGCGAGCCAGAGGGCTAGTGGCCCGCTCCCCGCGAGACGGGAGTTTGTGATAGGTTGGTCATACTGCAACACCGGGGAAACATATTATTCATTAGATAGTTGAATATTCTTCATGGGCCTTCGGCGCACTCTGTATATGGCCGCGCTTGTCGGAGCATCGTTATCGTATATTTTCAACGTGCTCGCCTTCACGGGAACGTTTGATTTCTTTCGTTGGTTCGTATTCATCGTCGTCTTTCTTGGGTTTACTTACGGGTTTGAGCAGTTCATCGACTGGCAGCTTGACTCGGGGTAGAACTCGTCTGCTTGTGATTATAGCTCTGACACCAACTGTCGTCGCTCGGCTGCAGTACACAGTGCCGCCAGCAATCACCCAAGCCAAGTAGCTTCACGCGCAGGATTCTCATACACCACCGGATCGGTGACACCGGATGCATCAGGAGGGACACTACGGCGCGGCGCTGTTGGCTTACGCACCGCTCGGCGTCGCTCTCGTTGCGGTTGGAGGCCAACAGCCGGCCGTTCTCGGACTGGTTACGGTGGCTGCGCTCGCGATGGTGCCGGATCAGGATCAGCGGATTCCAGGGATCAAACACCGCGGGATCACCCATACGGTCTGGTTCGCGCTCGTGATCGGCCTCGCGGTGGGACTGGCCGGTGCGTACGTCGGGAACGTCCTGAGTGACGGCGCGATCCGCACGATCGTGCTGGCTGGGGGCTTCGGATTTGTCGTCGGAACCCTCTCAATTCTCTCGCACATCGCTGCGGACGCACTCACGCCGATGGGGGTCACGCCGTTTGTCCCCGTTGATGATCGTCACTACACGCTGGATGTCGTCCGTGCCAGCAACGACGCCGCCAACTATCTCCTCCTCGTCACTGGGACAGCAGCGAGCGGCCTTGTGCTCACGCTTCCGACACTACTGTGAGCAGTTTGTCGTGCGCGGACACAAAGAGCCCGTGCAGTCAGTTGGATTCCGCCACAGCAGACCGGTCTCGCCAGTAGCTTTTTTGTCCCTGATCGAATAGGTCCGTGCATGGATTTAGGTGACCGTATTGACGCCATCGAGAGTCAACTCGACGAACTCCAGGCCACACAAGACGAGATCCTGGCCATCGTCTCGAACCTTGAGGAAGACACGATGCTCGCTGATGACCTCTCGTATGAACTTGAACAGATTCAGCGCATGATCGAGGACCGATAGGCCAGGCGGTCACTCCTCTGAGAGTTCAACCAGCGTCAGCTCCCGGTCAAGGCTGCAGTATTCGTGCGGCGGTTCGCCGACTACCTCGTTGATCCGGTAGGTCGTGTTGAACGCCCCACCCTCGGGATCGCAGTAGCCGTGACTCGGACACCCGGTATGTGGACATGGTCCGGCCAGCTGGACGCGACTGCCGACATAGGCGTTCGCTGATGGCACGGCCGCCACGAACGAGGCTGGCTCAACCTCAACCGCGCGGACGCCCTGGTCGTGGACTGCACACTCGAGTTCCTGGCCCCCCTCTCGGACGCTGCTCACGCGGTAGTGACTCCCCACTTCTAGGTTGAGACACTGCTCACGGAACGGACAGTCCGCACAGCCCGGGGCCTCTCCCTCGTAGACGAAGGTCTGTCCTACCTCGGCCAGCCGGCTGCCGATCAGGGTGACGGTACTCATTCGTTTGTTCTCGGATGCGCAGGCGGAAAACGGTTACTCGCTCAGGGCCCTCTCGGCGGCCGTCGACGGTCATCCTCGTCCTCGTCAATGTCGAGGCCCTGGCGCTCGCGCCAGCCAACGAGTTTGTTGATCTGCCGCCGGAAGTAGAGATAGCCCCCAAGGGCGATGACCCCGAGGATGCCGAAGACGCCCCAGAACATGACCCGATCCCGGGTGGCGTAATACCGCACAAACACCGGCTCATCAACCGCTTCCCAGGTTACTGTCCGCTGGTCGTCAATGCTCCCGAGCTCGTACGTTCCGGGGACAACATCACCGAGGAGGAAGTCCTGGACATCGTGGTTCGGCGGGAGGATCACCCGATAGGACCCCTCAACGTACGGCTCAAGTTCGAGTTTCTTGCTGCGGTGGGTCGCGGTGAAGGCAAACTGCCCGTTGGTTGCCGGGAACTCGACGACCGTCTGCTCTCTGGTGGTCTCAACCTGTAGGGTCTCAGAGCCGACGACCGTACCGTTCGGGTACCGGAACTTGACGGATTGGATCTCAAGTGGGCGGTCCCGGGCGAGCGAACTCCGGTAGAGGGCGATCTCGCTTTGGTTTTCGACCTGATAGACCGCCTCGAAGTCGCTGGTCCCGATCCACCCGCTTTCGGTGACCGTAATCGTCGCTGTCGTGTTCGTCTCCCAGTCATACGTCGCGTTCGCGGCGAGCTCCTCGTCGGGGATCTCCGTGCCGACACACCCGGCGGTCGCCGCGAGGGCGAGTACGGCCACCAGTGCAATCGCGTGACGACGCTCCATACTTAGGATACGACAGCCAGCAGTTCCGAGGGAAGGTACTCGCCGATCGCGGCGATCAGTCCCGGTGGATCGGTCCCTTCACGACAGATCACACTCTGTTCGAGAACGCCCAGGCGCTCGACGGTCACAATGTCGTGGGCATGGCCGGCACGATTGATCGTCGCGCGGACCTCCGAGCGGGTTGCGCTGTTGACGTTCACCCGTCCACCCCCACGGCGCCACTCATACAGCCGGTCGCGCTCGGCGTCGGCCAGCTCCGGCGGATCGCCGTAGACAAACTGCATCGGGAGGTGCTGGACGAGTCCAAAGCGGGTGCGCAACTGCGTTGGCGTTCCTGGACCAAGTCCGAGGCCGGCTGTTGGAATCTGCACCCGCCGGCCCTCGCCTACATCCAGTGTAAGTCCCTCCTCGTCCCACGTCGCGAGTGTGCCGGTGTAGGTCTCACCGGCCGCAAGTGTCGTCGGGAGTGCGCCAAACTCCGAAGCGAGTAGGTTCTCAGCGGCGGTCGCGTCCGGCCCCTCGACGCTGATCGATGGAAAGTCATCCGCGCGGATGTCCACTGTGGTTGTCACTTCAAGATCGGCCAGCAGCGAGTCGATGGTTCCCGCAAGGGAGGTCTGGGCCCGATCGCGTGCCTCGCCTTCGACGTAGAGTTTTGACGCGAGTGTGACCATCTCACTCCGCCCGCACGTCGAGATTAAGTTCCTCGGCCAGCGCCGCCCGTCGCTCGTCAATGGCGTTGATCAGGCGGTCGTTGTCCATCGCTTCCACCGGCGAGCCACACTCCGGACACTCGAAGCCGAACTCCATGGCCTCCTCGAACTCGAAACGGATCGAGCAGACTTCACAGAGATAAAATTCGTTTTGGGCCTCGTAGTCCTGGCGCTCATCAAGGGCCTCGTAGAGACGGTCCATTTCCTCTTCGAGGTTCTGGGGGATGCTCTCGTACTCGAAGGTCCACAGGTAGGTCAGCCACCCCGAGTCCTCATCCCGCACCCGCCGGTAGGAGGCGAGGTCGTTCTCATACAGGATGAACAGCGCCCGGCGGACGTCGTTGAGTTCCATGTCCAGCCGCTGGGCGAGTTCCTCGTCGGTCACTTCGCCATCCGGCGGAGCGGCGGCGACAGGCATCCCCTTCGGGCCGACAAGCTCGTGGAGGTACTTCTGAATGACGGGATCCTCAAGCAGCGCCTCAAAAGCCATTGCCGGATTTGGGGGGTGCCCCCGGTTAAACCCATCGGAGGCTCAGTCTGACTCATCAACAACCTGCTTGCCAGCCGCCTGTGGGACCACCCGCTTGTCCGCGTCAGCCCACGGCCGATCAAGTTCTGCGCCCTCGAACAGCCGATCAAGCGTTACCGCTAGCGCGGCCACCTCCGAATGGGGCTGGTTGGTGACCCCGACGTTGAACGTCGCCAGATCGTACACCTCGAAGGGCACCTTCTCTGCTCCGACAACGACGGCTAGCGGTCCGCGCTGGTGGCGCTCGCGGATGGCATCCATCCGCTTCTCGACGGGCTCGCCGTACATCGTCAGGTGAACCATCGTCCCTTCCCACCCGCGTAGAAAGCCCTGAAGCGCGTCCGTCGACTCAACAGTAAACGGCCCGCCAAAGCGGTCGGTCACGTCACGGGCGGTCTCGACGGCGTCAGTCGCGTTGTCCGGCAGGACGACCCGGTCGGCGCCCAGCGCACGGGCGGTCAACGCGACATGAGTGGTCATTCGATCATCACGTCCCGGTCGGTGTCCCAACCGGACAACGACGACCTCTTGCTGGTCAATCATGGCTGGCTCACCGCCACACCAAAGCTGTGACCGCTCGGATGCACACGCTATGTTGATGCCCGGGGACTAAAGAAGGCCGTATCTCAGTCGAAGCGCTCCCGGAGTGCCGCCCGGTCAATCGTCCCCGAGTCGGTCCGGGGCAGCGTCTCATATAGTGCGTAGTCCTTCGGCTGTTCGGGTGGCGCAAGGTGTTCGCGGGCATGTGTCCGCACCGTCTCCTCATCAAGCCCATCAGTCGGGACGACCGCTGCACACACCCGTTCGCCCCAGGTCTCATCCGCCACGCCAACGACGGCTGCCGCCGCGACACCAGAATGAGTCATAAGAGTGTCGGCCACCGCTGTCGGATCAACATTCACCCCACCGGAAACAATGAGCTCATCCACCCGGCCGGTCACCCAGAGGTAACCATCGGCATCACGATAGCCTCGATCCCCGGTCCGGAGCCCGTATGTGCCATGGGTGGCGGCGGTCCGCTCTGGATCAAGATATCCGGGGGAGACTGCCGGCCCGTCAACGACGAGTTCACCCACCTCGCCCGGTGCCGCCGGCTCGCCATCGGCCACGACCGTGACATCAATAGCAATCAACGGCTGGCCCGCCGTGTCGGGCCGAGTGTCGACATCGGTCGGCGTTGCCGTTGCGATCTGGGAGGCCGCCTCTGTCATACCGTAGGTTGGATACACCGGCACGTCCCGCTCGCGGGCCGTCTCAAGCAGGTCTGGCGCGGCGGGCGCCCCACCCACGAGGACGGTTTCGAGCGTCGCCGGAGGCGTCCAGTCGGCCGCAAGCAGGCGCTTGAGCATCGTCGGCACGACCGAGATGTTGGTGATGTTGTGGGTGTCGAGGCACGCGGCGGTCGTGTCGACATCGAACGCACGCTGGGTGTAGAGGGTTGTCCCATAGACGGCCGTGCGGACAATCGGAGCAAACCCACCCATGTGGTGGGCTGGCAGGCAGTCGAGCCAGCGATCCGTCGGCGTTACCCCCAGCCGGTAGGCCGAGGCCTCCGCACTGGCTCGGAGATTTCGCCCGGTCAACCGCACGCCCTTGGCTGTCCCCGTCGTCCCTGAGGTGAAAAGAATCGCCGCTTCGGTTGTCGGCGTCCACGCCGGGGTGATGTCTTTGTCCTTCGCGACATCGGTCGCGACAGTCACGAGTCCCGATAGCCGGTCAGCCAGCGTCTCTGCGGCCGTCGTCATCGCCGGGTGATGACAGCACGCGACGGCGTCAGTACGTTCAAGCCGCGTGTGGGTATCGCTCCCGTCTGGGTCAAGTGGGACCACCACGCCACCGACTCTGAAAATGGCATGTACAGCCCGAACAAAGTCCG
>JBKHFN010000082.1:0-6476 GCA_046540195.1 Salinarchaeum sp. | reverse complement strand
CGGTGTCGGTCAGACCGTCGGGTTTATTCGGGCTGCGGCTTTCTCGTAGGGTCGTACCTGTCGGTTCACCCACTATCCTACCGAACCCAAAAGGCACTTTTAACGCCCGACCCAATCTCGTATGATAAATGTCGCACAGCCCATCGCTCCCGGACCGGCCGCGGCTGAATCTCGATCCCGATATGACCGACGAGGAGCGGCTGGCCGCGCTCCGCGAGCACTTTTTAGACATTGTCGAAGTCCACCGGCAACTCCAGCAACAGCTTGAGACAGCTGACGAGCGCCAGGAGGAACTTCGACAGCGTGCTGACCGTCTTGAGCGTGAAAACGAGACGCTCAAGACGACCTCGCTGTACGTCGCAACGGTCAAGGAAATCGACAACGGCGAGGCGATCGTCAAGCAACACGGCAACAACCAGGAGGTACTTACTTCCGTCTCTGATCGGATGGCGGCCCGGCTTGATGCCGGCGATCGTGTCGCTGTCAACGACTCGTTCACCATCAAGAACGTCCTTGATCAGGAGACCGACGCGCGTGCACAGGCTATGCAGGTCGATGAGTCGCCGTCGGTCGAGTACGCCGATATCGGGGGCCTCGACGAGCAGATTCGGGAGGTCCGCGAGACGGTTGAGGAACCTCTTCGGGACCCCAAGCAGTTCGAACAGCTCGGTATCGAACCGCCAGGCGGCGTTCTATAGCACGGCCCACCAGGGACCGGCAAGACGATGCTGGCGAAGGCGGTCGCCAACCAGACTGATGCGACGTTCATCAAAATGGCCGGCTCCGAACTGGTGCGCAAGTTTATCGGCGAGGGGTCGCGCCTTGTTCGCGATCTGTTTGATCTCGCCGAAGAGCGTACGCCAGCGGTGATCTTCATCGATGAGATCGACGCGATCGCCTCAAAGCGGACGGAGTCAAAAACGTCGGGCGACGCGGAGGTCCAGCGGACGATGATGCAACTCCTCTCGGAGATGGACGGCTTTGAGGAGCGTGGAGAAATCCGGATCATCGCTGCAACCAACCGCTTCGACATGCTTGATCGCGCGATTCTTCGTCCTGGCCGGTTCGACCGGCTCATCGAAGTGCCAAAGCCCGACCACGAGGGGCGCAAGCAGATCCTCCAGTTGCACACCCGGAAGATGCAGGTTGATCCAGCGGTCGACTTCGATGCTCTCGCGCTTGAGACTGAGGACTTCTCGGGGGCACGTCTTGAGAACCTCGCCACCGAAGCCGGAATGTTTGCCATCCGAGACGACCGAACCGAGGTCCGGATGGACGACTTCCGGAACGCGCTTGACAAACTCAACGAGAGCAACTCGGAGACGATCACCTCCGATGGATACGCTGATTACGCGTACTGATCCCCATGTTCGTGCGTGACGCCGCTGACGTTGAGGCGACAACAGTTGGTGCAGCCGAGGGGGCCGAGAAGGCTGTGTTGATCGGAGAAGACGAGGGGGCTCCGAACTTCGCCCTCCGGGAGTTCACGCTCGCGGCTGGCGGATCGATCCCTAAGCATACCAACGCGATCGAACACGTTCAGTACGTCCTTGCGGGAACATACACGGTTGGCGCTGGCGAGGGCGACATGG
This sequence comes from Salinarchaeum sp., assembly GCA_046540195.1. Classification (GTDB taxonomy): domain Archaea; phylum Halobacteriota; class Halobacteria; order Halobacteriales; family Salinarchaeaceae; genus CAZFMU01. Next base: position 4,884 of record JBKHFN010000082.1, on the reverse strand, counting down.
CCTCCGAGCGTCAAGTTACCCCCGGAGACGCGCTGTTGATTCCAGCCGGCGAGGTCCACTGGTACCGCAAGGAGGGAGACACGCCGGTTCGATTTCTCTGCACGGTCCCCCACGGTGACGACGAGATCCAGGTGCTCAACGACTGAGTGTGGGTGTACCAAGCAATCAAAACTAAGACGCTGCCGGTCGAATCGGATGGTAATGCCTGTACAGGGGGAGTTTCGAAACCGCGATGAGATTGACGTTAAGATCCTCGATGCGCTCGTTGATCGCAGCGAGGAGGGGATGACGGTCTTCGAACTCCGGACGCATGTCGGCGCCGACATCAACGAGATTGAGCGTGCGCTGACCGATCTCAATGACGACGGACTGATTATTGTCGAAAACGGCGGTCACGGCGGCGATCAGACGGTGATCAAGCCTGCCTCAACAGTGTTACCGGACGATTCGCCGCAACCGTCGCGATCATTGGTCGACCGCCTGCGCGAGTGGCTGCCGTTTTGATTACCCGCGACCGGGGATGAGCGACGCCGGGCGATCCATTTCGACGTCGATTGACCCGCTAAAGAGTCGTAGCCCGAGGCGCCGAAGCGGTGTCGGTAGCCGGTAAGCTCGCCTGATGACCTCCCCAAGTCGAATATCCAGCCCGATGTCCCGACGCCAGGCGCGTTCGTATCGGTCGAGTGAGTCCGGCTCCCAGGGGTCGACTGTCATGGCGGCGTGTTCCGCACACGTCAGTCCATAGACGATTCCGCCGCCAGTGAATGGCTTGGTCTGTCCAGCGGCGTCGCCGATCAGCAGTCCCCGTTTACTCGTAACTGTTGGCGGGGGGCCGATCGGAATCCCACCTGCGTGTGTCTCGATAGCTGATGGGTCAACCCCGTAGGCGCGCAGGTGTCGGTGAAAGCGCGTTCGAACATCCGCCCCGGGAGGTGCAGCGATCCCGTACTCACAGCCGGCCGCTCCACGCGGGATCCGCCACGCGAACAGCCCCGGCGTTGTGAGGTGGACGTCAACGCCCGAATCGTGATCTGGTGTCGATTCGTACCCAAAGACACCATGGAGTAGTCGACCCGGAGGGGACAGCCCAAGCTCGCGTCGCACCCGCGACCGCGGTCCGTCGCTCCCGACCACGATTTGGGCATGAAACTCTTCGATTCCATCGGGGCCGCGGGTGGTAACGGTGACACTGTCAGGGCCTTCGTCAACGCCGATCACGTGCTGATGATCACGAACGTCCGCCCCGGCCGCCCGTGCGCGCTTTGCGAGCGTCTGATCGAGCTTGACCCGATCGATGACATCGGAGATCGATCCCGAGACACGGAATGGATAGCCATCCTCCGGTTGCTCATCGAGATGGAACCGCGCCTCACCGATTTCGTGTTGTAGCAGATCCTCACGAACTCCCTCAACGAACTCCCAGAGGTCGCGGCTTACGTGCCCCGAACAAGCGAGTGGACGCCCGATGGTCCCTCGCTCAAGCACGAGGACGTCGTGACCGGCGTCAGCCGTCCGTTGGGCGAAATGCGAGCCGGCCGGTCCCGCCCCGACGACAACGAACTCTCGCATACCGGTTGGTGGCAGCCGATACTCAAACGCCTTGCGAACGCTCAGTACTGGCGATCCCTACAAGAGTTAAGTCCATCAGGCTCCTATTGATTGGTAATGACCGAGTTCACCGAAGAAGAACGTCGGATCCTGGCGTACCTCCAGGATAGTGCTGCCCGCGGCAAGCGGTATTTCAAAGCCCGGAATATCGCCGACGCACTCGGCCTCTCCTCCAAACAGGTCGGTGTCCGACTCCCCAAACTCGCCGACGAGGTTGAGGACATTGATATCGAGAAGTGGGGCCGTGCCCGCTCGACGACGTGGAAGGTCACTCCTGAGTGACCACACAATCGGGATGCTTTTCGTGATTGATCGTCACACACAATCCAATGACGGTCCGTGTTGAGCGTGACATCCGCATCCCGGCGTCCCCCGAGGTCGTCTGGGAGTTTATCGCCGATCCTGCCCAGCGTGCTGGCGCGATCAGTGTCGTCACTGACTACGACATTGAGGACGAGGCCGGTCAGGTGGCGACCTGGCACGTTGAGTTGCCAATTCCGTTTATCAGTCGGACGGTCCCTGTCCGAACCGAGGAAACGACACGCACCCCGCCCGAGTATGTCCGGTTCGTCGGCGAGTCGCGTGTCCTTGAGGTAATCGGCGAGCACTCGATCGACACTGGCCCCGAAATGACGACGCTCACCAACACGTTCACCGTCGACGGATCGGTCCCTGGCGTCGAGCAGTACTTCAAGCGTAATCTCGATGAGGAGATTGAGAATCTCGCGGACGCGTTACAGGAGACGCTCACCTGAGCGATGAAACTCGCGCTCGCCCAACTTGCTGTTGACGGTGGCGATCTTGTGACGAACCGTGAGCGGGCCATCGAGGCAATCGAACGGGCCGGGGCGATGGATGCCGATCTTGTGGCCCTGCCGGAGCTGTTTTCGGTCGGCTACTTCGCGTTCGATGCCTACGAGCGGAGTGCCGAAGCGATTGATGGCCCGACGTTAACCGCGCTCGCCGACGCCGCGGCAGCGGCCGACACGGCTGTGCTTGCCGGCACAGTGATCGAGGATCTGGCGGCAACGACGGATGTGCCGACGCCGGCGGATACCGGCCTCGCGAACACCGCGGTGCTTTTTGATGCCAGCGGCGAACGCCGACTGGTCTACCGGAAGCACCATCTCTTCGGTTATGATTCTACCGAGGCCGAACAACTGGTTTCTGGCGATCGACTCGCAGTTGCGACGATTGGTGGGTTCACTATCGGGGTGACCACTTGCTATGACCTTCGATTTCCTGAACTTTACCGCTCACTCGTTGAAGCCGGAGCGACGCTTACGCTCGTCCCCTCCGCTTGGCCGTATCCGCGGGTCGAACACTGGAACCTACTCCCGCGGACGCGGGCGCTTGAGAATCTGATGTACGTGGCAGCAATCAACGGAGCCGGAGCGGTCAATGGCGAGACACTCGTTGGTCGGTCGATGGTAGTCGACCCCTGGGGAACGCCGATCGCCAAAACGGGTGCTGAGCCGGATATGGTCACCGCAAGACTTGATCCCGAACGCGTCATGACGGTCCGCGATGAGTTCCCGGCGCTTGCTGACCGCCGGAGTGAGTGACTCCGTTCACTCCGTGCCTGAGCCACCAGGGAGATCCCGAAAGGCCCCGACGAAGTCCTCGTGACCCTCAAGATCGGTAACCTGTTTATCGACCGTTTCCTCAAGCTTCTCGATCCGGGCTTGGAGCTCCTGGTACTCGGCGTTGTTCTCGAGTTCCTGGCTCGACTTTTCGGTCTGGAGTAACGAGCGCTTCGAGACGAGTGAGAAGTACTCCTGGACGTCACTGGCGTACTCCTGGCGATCGTGGACACGGTCGACGAGATCAAGCAGTTCGTCCTTCGAGACCGGCTTGACGAGGTAGTCATCAAAGCCCATCTCAATGATGTCAAAGTCCGGATCGACCGCGGTGACCATCACGACCCGGGCGTCGTACCCTTCCTCACGAATTTCCCCGAGTACCTCGTCGCCGGAGAGCCCCGGCATCCGCCGATCGAGCAGCACGATTTCCACGGTGTCGCTCATCTTCTCGAGGGCGGTCCGGCCGTCGTAGGCCGTCTTAACGGTCCAGCCGCTGTTCTCGAGCCACGCGGCAAACAGGTCGGCGAGCCGCGATTCATCGTCAACGACCAGCACCTCGGGGCGATCCTGTGACATGTCTTCGTGAGGTATCCCTATCTCGTGTGACGGGGTGGTGTATGATAAATGCCAGGGCTTTCATGTCTTTTCGCTGTATTCCGTATCACTCACGCCGAGTGGCGCTGTGAGCGGTCCATCGGCGCATACCGGTCGGTCAGGTACGCGAGCGCGCGGTCGACTAATGCTGGCTCGTACGTCACGACCCCGAAGTACTCATCCGGACCGCGTCGATCAGCGAGAAGGGCACTCTTCTGGAGCGGATCGCGACCGCCATCGAAGATGACAAACCAGGTTCGGGCGAGTTCCCGGGTGTCCTCGAGATGGACTTCGACACCCTTGATCGACGGGGGGGTTGCCTCAGGGGTCCCGGCGTAGACGTGGACGGTGAGGCCGCGGTTGGCCAATTGGCGATACTTCCGTCGTTGATCCTCGATTGCCTCGGCCCGCTGGAATCCGGCGAACAACCGCCCTTCCCCAACTCGCCAGGCGCGGTCTTCAATCTCCCGTGAGAGGTACATCATCCGACGCGTGTCGTGTGAAGTGAAGGTACGATCTGCGATCTGGTCAAGAAGCGACTCACCTGGTGACGGTGTCGTTGACGTGTCGGGATTTGACTCGCGGTCACGTACCCACTCTGGCGTCGGAAACTGTCGGCGCGGCGGTCGTCTGGCAGTTGTCTCTTCGAGTGCCGCACGCAGATCGTCCGTGGCGGCGACAGCGCGAACGTCATCGTCGTCGAGAAGCATGGCGGTATCGGCCGGCCGGCCGGAGTCGGTTGTGATGGATTCGACAGCCACATTCCGCTCGGTGAGCCCCTCCTCAATCGCTCTACAGACGTCCGGATCGGTGTTGTAGATCCGCAGCGTCCGCTCCCGATCTCGGACCGTCGCGATGACGTCCGCGATGGTCACACCCGGATATTGTGCTCAACCGGAGTCAATCTTGCCCCTCGGGCAGTCGCTCTAGTTTCACCGTGCTTCGTTCACCTTTTAGCCCGTGCCGCACTAAGTTGTCCGCAATGACCTCGCAGTCGACCCTCGGCGACGACATCGGGAACGCCGAAGAACTCGCCGAGAGTCAACGGGCCATCTCTATCGCCGAATTTTTCGAGAAGAACAAGCACATGCTCGGGTTC
>JBKHFN010000081.1:0-6512 GCA_046540195.1 Salinarchaeum sp. | reverse complement strand
CGTGCCCGATGAGCGCGGCGAGCACCGCTGCCAGCGCCGGGAAGCCGAGACCGAGCAACAGCGGGGCGACGACCGCCGGTGGCGTACCGAACCCGGCGGCACCCTCGATGAATGTTGCCATGAAGAATCCGAGCAGGACGATCTGGACGCGTCGGTCGTTGCTGACCGCCGCAAACCCTTGGTTAATGCGATCAAACGCGCCGGCCTCCATGAGCGTGTACAACAGGACCAGCGCGCCGAAGACAATCCAGAGGATTTCCAAGGCGGTCATCACGCCGACGGCTGACGCCGCCACAAGCCAGTTTGGCGGCATGTTCCAGACGACGAACCCGATTACGAGAGCCGAGAGCCACGCGATCGGCATTGCGCGCGTCGCCGGCCACAGGAATCCAACCAGTAAGATCCCCGCGAGCAAGAGCGGAAGTGCTGCAGTGAGGATCTCTACTACCGTCGCCATACGGATCCCCCGACTAACATGTCAATACATTGCTCGTATCGTGTGACTATTGCACACATGCACCCGGATTTTCGATTGTACCGGTTAATATTTAACGATCATTCATTTTGTTGGAGGATCAATCATTCGGCGCGTTCGAGCCGTTATCGTCGTTCGTCGGGCAGAACGCACAAATGGGTCCGCCCATAGAGGTCGAATAGCATGGCCACCGTCGAGTCACCGTTGACCACCTTTGCCGATCGGCTCGCGGCCTATGACGTATCGCTGACTCCCGTTGCTCCGACGGACGCCCAACGGGCGATCGCGGAGCTGCTTGAGCCGCCGGCCATCGGCGTTCCGTTGCCGTTTGAGGATGTCCGGCTTCCCGACGCCGTCGAGACGGCGCCGACGACGGCCGACCTCCGAGACGCGCGAACCGGTGTGACGCCCGGCGCGCTTGGGATCGCGGATTACGGAAGCGTTCTCATTGAATCGGATCAGGAGGGGACCGAACCGATCAGCCTATTCAACGAGCGTCACGTGGTCGTTCTCAGACGGTCCGATGTTGTCCCGGGGATGCCCGAGGCGTTCAGGCACCTCGGCGAGCGCGCCCGCACGAACAGCGCCTCAGCAATCATCGCGACCGGTCCGAGCGCGACGGCTGACATGGGGGCGCTTGTGACCGGCGCCCACGGCCCACACGAGGTTGCTGTCGTTCTCGTGGATGACCAGGACGACGCCACCCCACTTGAACCGTTCACCGACGGGTCTCCGGCCGGTGATGAATCATGAGTAGTGACTCCGCCGACCGCATCGAACACTACATGCACACCGAGGGTGACGCCATCGCGGAGAACACTCGTGGGTTTAACGACGGCCGGTACGAGTCTACAGCGGCTCTTCCCGAGTATGAGCGTCTCAGGGATCAGGCCCGCACGATCAAGGAGGACGCCATTGATCGACTCCCGGAACTCATCGACGAGTTGCGAGCTACCGTCGAGGCCAACGGTGGGACCGTCTATCTCGCCGATGACGCCGCGGATGCGACCGCGTATATCCGTGAGGTCGTCGCCGAGCGTGAAGCCGACCGACTCATCAAGTCGAAGTCGATGACCTCCGAGGAAATCGAGGTCAACGAGGCGCTTGCGGCCGACGGCGTCGATGTCGTCGAGACCGACCTTGGTGAGTGGGTACTTCAGGTCGCCGATGAGACGCCTTCGCACATCGTCGCCCCAGCCATCCACAAGTCTCGTGATGAGATTGCCGAGCTCTTTGCGGACGCATTCGACCCCGAGGCGGAACTTGAGACGGCCGAGGACCTGACCGCCTTTGCTCGCGACCGTCTCGGTGACCTCATCGAAGGGGCCGACGTCGGCATGACAGGAGCGAATTTCATTGCTGCCGACTCCGGGACGATGGCGCTGGTCACGAGCGAGGGTAACGCACGTAAGACTGTCGCCGCCACGGACACCCACATCGCAGTCGCTGGTGTCGAGAAGATTGTTCCAAGCGTTGAGGACATCGCCCCCTTTGCCGAGCTGATCGGCCGTTCGGGCACCGGTCAGGACATCACCTCCTACGTGTCGATGCTAACACCACCGGTCGACTCGCCGGTGCCGGACTTCGACGCCGATGATCGACCGCTTGACGCCGACACCGACCGTTCGTTTCACCTCGTATTGCTCGACAACGGCCGGATGGACCTCCGCGAGGACGACGACCTTCGAGAGACGTTATATTGTATCCGGTGTTCGGCCTGTTCGAACACGTGTGGCAACTTCCAAAGTGTTGGTGGGCACGTCTTTGGCGGTGAGACCTACTCGGGTGGCATCGCGACCGGCTGGGAAGCAGGTGTCGAAGGTCTCGAATCGACCGCCGCGTTTAACGATCTCTGCACCGGCTGCTCGCGGTGTGTGCCGGCCTGTCCGGTCAAGATCGACATCCCGTGGATTAACACCGTCGTCCGCGACCGGCTCAACCGCAAGAAGGCTGACCCGGAGGCTCTCGGATGGGTCTACGATGAGCTTGTTCCTGACGAGGAACCAGGTGGCCTGTCATTGCAAAAACGCCTCTCGGGGAACTTCCGGACACTCGCACAGCTCGGGTCGGCTACTGCTCCCCTCTCGAACTGGCTGGCTAATGCCCGCCCCATTCGGTGGGTGATGGAGGCGGCTGCCGACTTCGACCGCCGGCGCGACCTCCCGACATTCGCCCGAGAGGACTTCTACCAGTGGTTCCAGTCCCGCGGTGAGGCGGCCGTTGATCCGGGCGACGCCAGCCGAACGGTCGTTCTCTATCCTGACACCTATACCCGGTATATCGCCCCCGAACGCGGGAAGGCAGCGGTGCGCGTACTCGAAGCACTCGATATCCACGTTCGTGTGCCGGATCTGCCCGGGAGCGGCCGACCTCCGCTTTCACAGGGGATGATCGCGACCGCCGAGCAACAGGCCGAGGCCGTTGCTGATGCGCTTCAGTCACATCTTGAGGCTGACCGTGACGTGGTCGTCATTGAGCCAAGCGATGCCGCGATGTTCCGATCGGCGTATCGTCGACTGCTCGACGAGGAATCCTTCGAGACGATCCGGGCGCAGAGCTATGAGGTTATGGAGTACGTCTACGGGCTGCTTGAGACCGGGGGCGACGCCGACGCGTTGGCGACGCCCCCCGCTGACGACCCTGGTGTGGCGTATCACCCGCACTGTCAGGCTCGGACGATTGATGTTGCTGAGTACACCACGGCCGTACTCGAAGCGGCCGGCTACGACGTGCGGACCTCCGACACCGAATGCTGTGGCATGGCGGGATCCTTCGGGTACAAATCCGAGTACTATGAACTCAGCATGGATGTCGGCGAACCGCTTAAAGAACAGTTCGGTGGCACCGACCGCACCGTCGTTGCGCCGGGCATCTCCTGCTCAGATCAACTTGAGGCCCTCCTGAATCGCTCGGCGCGGCACCCGATTGAGCTGCTCGCCCCGTAGTCCGGTCTCGACACGCACAAGCCGGCCGGGCGATCACCGTCTGACGATGATCGCCGTGTCACGATTGAGGGGGTATCGATGACCAAGGGTACCTACACGCTCGTGTTGTCGGTGCCGACATCAACTATCATCACCGTTGGGGCGCTCGGCGAGCGCACGTTCCCGGCCGGCTGGTATGCTTATACGGGGAGTGCCCTCGGCCCTGGTGGCTTCTCCCGTGTTGATCGCCACCGTGAACTCGCCGCTGGTGAACGGGATACCCGCCACTGGCACATCGATTATCTCCTTGGCTCTCCCGATGTTACGCTTGAGACGGTCTTTCGCTCGCCAGGGGTTGACCGCGAATGTGCCATCGCACAGACGCTCCCCGGTGAGCCGATCGCTGCCTTTGGTGCCTCTGACTGCCGTTGTGACTCGCATCTCACACGCGTTGAGTCACGAGACATTCTCATTGATGCTCTCGCTGACATACACGACAACCGCGAGTGAATGGCGTCTCACTCGACAGAACGCCCGCTTGTCGCCGGTCAGTGCTCGACGATCGGCGAGCGGCCCTCGGTCACCATCGCTAGGACCTCATCAAAGAAATCGAGCGAATCGTTCGGTCCCGGATTCGCTTCGGGGTGGTACTGACGCGTAATGATGTCGTACTCGTTACTATCGAGCCCCTCGGAGGTATCGTCGTTGACGTTCTTCTGGGTCACCGAGAGCACGTCACCGGGGTCGTCGACCGCGTAGCCGTGATTCTGGGTCGTCATGACGACGCGCTCGCTCCGGAGGTCCATTACCGGCTGATTGACACCGCGATGACCGAAGCTCATCTTTGTCGTTGAGCCGCCAAGTGCGTTGGCGACGACCTGCTGTCCGAGACAGATCCCGGCGATGGGCATCTCGCCGGTATACGTCTCGACAAGCGACTCGGCACGCTCAAAGTTCTCCGGATCGCCCGGGCCGTTCGACACGAACAGGAGATCTGCCCCGGTCGCCTCAATGTCCGCCGGGGTGGCGTCGTACCGAAGTCGGTGAACCGTGGCGTCGCGGGCGACTAGCGAGTCGATGATCGATCCCTTCGCGCCACAGTCGATCAATGCGACATCCGGCCCGTCGCCGTCCGGATTGTGGACCGTGGGTTCGTCGATTGTCACCTGGGCGCCGATGTCCGTGTGATCGCTCATCGGCTCGCAGGCCGCAAGCTCCGCGCGGGCGTCCTCCGGCGTGACGTCCTCACCGACGGCGATCCCGCACTGCATGGCGCCCTCCTCGCGGATGTCGACGACAAGGTCTCGGGTGTCGAGATGATCGACCGCCGGAACGCCCTCCTCTTCGAGCCACGCGACGATATCCTCGGTGAGCTCCCGTGCGACGACACCGGTTGGATGGACGTGTTCCGATTCGAATCGACTCGGTCGGACCCCATAGTTGCCGATCAGCGGGTATGAAAACGTCAGGATCTGTTCCTCATAGGAGGGGTCCGTTAGACTCTCTTCGTATCCGGTATAGGCCGTCGTGAATACCAACTCGCCGCGTGTCCGTCCGGGAACCCGCCCCCGTGCCTCGACCACGTGGCCGCCCTCGACCGCCACGTATGCGTCCATCATCGTTGTCTATGTTGTGTGGTCGGCGGATAAGCGTTGGCTTTCGGTATCGGGTTGGAAAAATCGAAGACGGTTTGAGGGCTCCCCCGGTGGGTCGACTATGGACGACGCTCACGAGAACGCAACCCAGGACGTTCTTGCCGTCACGGCCGACGACGAGCCGCTTGAGGTGGTCAACCGGCTTGAGGCGCACACCGGTGATGGAATTCGTCACCGCGCGTTCACGGTCCTCGTCTTTGACCGCGAGGACCGCCTTCTGCTGGCTCAACGGAGCCCCGAAAAACGACTCTGGGATAGTCACTGGGACGGAACGGTTGCCTCGCACCCCGCTCCGGACGAGGATCAAGAGGCCGCAGCGGCAGCACGACTTGAGGAAGAACTGGGCATCTCCCCTGATCAGTACGATGATCTTTGGGTCACTGATCGGTTCGAGTACAAACGCTACTTCGAGGATCGAGGGGTCGAACACGAGGTCTGTGCCGTCCTCAAGGTCACCCTCTCCGATCGGTCGCTTGATCCTGTTGATGAGGAGGTCGGCGGACTCCTATGGGTGCCATATGACCGTCTCCAAGAGACGCCCTCGTATTACCGCCAACTCCAGCTTTGCCCCTGGTTCGAGATCGCCGCCCGCCGCGACCGCTCGTGAGTTGGCCTCGCGGGACTGTTGCCGGAATCGCCCGGGTTTTTTCCTTCGTGGTCAAATTTTGCTTGTGATGGGCGATGGGTTTACACTTGGGGTGTCGGTACCGGACCACGATGTCAACATCGAGTACGATCACGTCCCGATCACCGATCAGTCATTCGAGAACGCCCTTGAGCGGGCCCGCAACGGCGACCGCCTGACCGTTGATGATGGGATCGAACTCATTACCACCGGCACGGAGGACCCCGGAATTGATCCCGAACGAAAGCAAGCGGTGCTCGATGTCGCTGACGCTCGCCGCCGTGAGGTGGTTGGCGACGACGTGACGTTCGTTGCGAATCTCAACAACAATATCACCACGGCTTGCAATGTCGGTTGTAAGTTCTGTAACTTCCGAACACCATCGCGACGCCACCGCGGCGAGGGGCCTCCCGACGGGAACGGCTTCACCAAGACGCCGGCGGAGTCCCGCCGACTTGTTGAGGCCGCCCTTGACCGTGGTGTCTCGGAGGTAACCTCCGTCTCTGGACTTCACCCTGCATTGACCCTCGACCCCGGTCACCGGCGGATTCTCGAGTCACACCCCAACCCGATGCGTGTTGAGTATGTCCCGCCGGATGCCTACAGCGCCGATCCTGGGAGCTATGTCGAACAACTCCGGGCGATGAACGTTGATGGCGTCCACCTCCACGGCGTGACCCCCGAAGAGGCTGCCCACGCACGGCGGGGGACTGAGTGGGACTATACCGATGTATACCGACGACTTGCGGGAGCCGGACTCAACTCAGTCCCTGGGACGGCTGCCGAAATCCTCGTTGAGGAGGTACGCGAGATCCTCTGCCCAGGCAAACTCG
>JBKHFN010000080.1:0-6574 GCA_046540195.1 Salinarchaeum sp. | reverse complement strand
CCGACCCATTACCGACTGTATTGGTACTTCGGTAAATAACTTACCTAATCACTATCAGAGAGTAGCCTGGCGCGTACTTCTTCGAGCGAGAGTCCGTTTAGATGGTTCTTGAGGGTCTGAATTCACGGATACACCCCGGCGTCTGACCGCCCCGAGTCGGCATATTCTCTCGTGGACCGTCGATATCACGAGAGTCTTGAGAAACTAATAGTGGGTTCGGGCGGATTTGAACCGCCGACCTCCTCCATGTCAAGGAGGTGTCATAACCAGCCTAGACCACGAACCCGCATCAGGCGGACACCACAGTATACCTGGTACATTCAGTTGAAGGTTTCGAATCGTAAAGGCGCTACCCCCCGGATCGCAACTGTTTAACGCGCCGACCCTGTTGGCTATCTCATGGCTGATTGCCCACTCGCGGACGAATGCCCGGCCTTCTCCGAGCGCATCCAGGGGATGGGATGCCAGCACTACGGGGACCGCGGTGGCAAGGAGTGGTGCAACCACTATAACCAACCAATCGAGGATCTCAAGACAGCACCGGTCACCCCCGGTGAGGAACTCGTTGTCGATGTCGTCGATATTCATGAGAGCGGTGCTGGCGTCGGTCGAACTGAAGACGGTTTTGTCGTCCTCGTTGATGGGGTCCTTCCCGAGGCGCGCGCTCGTGTCCGGATCACCAAGGTTCACTCGAATCACGCCCGTGGCGAGGAACTTGAGCGACTTCCGCTTGAGCCGGACACCGAGGAGGACGCTGATGAGTCGGCGGCCGACACAGACGAGGACGCGGCGTCCGACGACGTCCGCCTGGGCAGTCGCGATAACTTCTGGGGCTCGTAAGCCGTCGCCCCGTGCACAGTCTCATCACTGACTCCGCACGACACCCATTCTATGTCTAGCGTTGAGGACACCGAACTCGTTGATACCTTCGAGCAGTTCTTCCGCGAGTACTATCAAGACCCTATCGGCGAACTCGCCCGCAAGTACCCCACCGAGCAGCGCTCGCTGTATGTCGATTGGGATGACCTCTACCGGTTTGATCCCGACCTCGCTGACGATTACCTCGCTCAGCCCGAGCAGCTCCAAGAGTCCGCCGAGGAGGCCCTGCGGCTGTATGACCTGCCGATCGATGTCTCACTCGGACAGGCGCACGTCCGAGTGCACAACCTTCCAGAAACCACCGACATCCGTGCGATCCGCGCCGAGGACGTCAACCGACTGGTCGCCGTCCGTGGCATTGTCCGAAAGGCCACCGACGTGCGCCCGAAGGTCCGTGAGGCCGCCTTCCGCTGTCAGCGGTGTGAGACGCTCACCCGAGTTCCACAGACCGGCGGCACCTTCCAGGAACCCCACGAGTGTCGCGGCTGTGACCGCCAAGGTCCGTTCCGTCTTGACGAGGACCAATCCGAGTTCGTCGATGCGCAGCGACTGCGTATCCAAGAGAGTCCTGAGGGACTTCGTGGCGGTGAGACTCCACAGAATATCGATGTCGATATCGAGGACGACATCACCGGTGATGTCTCTCCTGGCGACCGCGTGCGGGTTGTGGGCGTGTTGCGCCTTGACCAGGAGTCGAACGCTGATTCCCCTGTATTTGATGTCTATATGGAGGGTGTGGCGGTCGATCTTGAGGAAGAGGAGTTCGAGGACATGGACATCACCGACGACGACAAGCAGGCGATTGTCGATCTCTCGAATACCGATGACGTGTACGACCGGATGATCGACTCGATTGCGCCCTCGATCCACGGCTACGAGCGTGAGAAGCTCGCCATCGCTCTTCAGCTGTTTTCCGGGGTCACAAAGAATCTCCCCGATGGCTCGCGGATCCGGGGAGACCTGCACATGCTCCTGATCGGCGATCCTGGGACTGGGAAGTGTGTCTCAGCGGATACCTCGATCACGATGGCCGATGGAACTGAGACCGCCATCGGACCGCTGGTTGAGCGTCATCTTGAAGAGCCGGTCGCTGTTGATGACGGCTACTACGCCGAAACTGATCTTGATGTACTAACGACCGACGGACAGACTGTCCGTCCGGGCACGGCGACACGGGTCTGGAAACGGGAGGCGCCAGCAGAACTAATTCGAATTCACACCGCCGCTGGTCGCACCCTCGACGTTACGCCAACACATCCGTTGTTTGTTTACACGGATGATCGGCTCACGCCGGTTGTCGCTGCGGACCTCGCTGTTGGCGACCGGCTTGCGACCGATCGGTCGTCCGATCCAGTCGCACCCGATGGCGGGCGCACCACGACGCCCGCCGCTCATACAGATCCATTTGCCGGGCCGTCACTCGATGTCGATCCCATCGAGCATATTGAGACGGTTGAATCATCCGACGAGTGGGTCTACGATCTTGAGGTCGACGACACCCATGCGTATCTCGCCGACGGCATCGTCTCGCACAACTCACAGTTGCTGCAATACATCCGCAACATCGCGCCACGATCCGTCTATACCTCCGGGAAGGGCTCGTCCTCTGCAGGTCTGTGTGTGACTGGCGATACACGGATCCACACCGACGAGGGGTTCGTCCCGATTCGCGATATCGCGACGGCGTATCACCCCGATCCGGTCTCCGAAGAGACAGCAACGACCGCAGAACACGGCCTCTACACGTACGACCGCGAAGATGAACGCGTTGAGGCGACGCAGAGCTCGCACGTCTGGCGCATGCCAGAGAAGCCGTGCAGGCGCATCGAAACTGCTCATGGAAAACAGCTTGAAGCATCAATCAACACGCCCGTTCTCGTTTGCGATGCCGATGGCGTCGAGTGGCGACCGATCTCTGAAGTTGATCCCGGCGTATCGGTTGCTGTCCCACAGTACCGACATGTTGACCGGTCCTCTCCCTCGATCCGGGATGTCATCGGACGCGCCGACGAGCGGGTGACGCTGAGTCCAAAATCCGTCGAGTTCGTCCGGACGCGCCTGCGTGAGACCCACGACACGCTGCGCGATGCGGCTTCAGCTCTTGATCTTCCAGAGGCGCTCATCAGCGACGCGCCGTCGAATCGATCCCTGTCGCTTGACACACTCGACCGGATTCTTACAGCGATCGGTGCTGACCGCGACGATCTCGACATCAACCGCGTGCTGTCCCCTCGCGGAGACGACACTGCGATCCCGGATGCATTCAATGCCGACCTCCTGTACCTGCTTGGGCTCGTCTTTGGCAACGGTGACGTGGTGGATCCGAACCGGGAAGGCGGCCACATCCGGTTCTCGAACGCCGGCGAGACACTGCTCCGACAGGCTGCAACGATAATCGAGGAGCAGTTCGACACGTCCGTCGAGATCAAGCATCAAGAGGATCAGCCCCTGACGCTTCAGCTTCAGAGCGCGACTGCCGTACGGTTCTTCCGTGCCCTCGGTGCGGTGTCGCCAAAAGCCGACCGCGACCTCGATCCGCAGCTCACAACGGCAGACCACGCCGACGCGTTCCTCCGTGGACTGTTCGACGCAACCGGCACGATTGGTTCGCACGCCGACGGTGGAGTGAGCGTTCAACTCTCGATTGGCAGTCCGGAACTCGCAGCCCAGGTTCAGTTGATGCTTGAGACGTACGGGGTTCGTGCGCGAATACGTGAATGCGACCGACAGAACTCGTCCGTCCATTCGGACGATGACGACCCTAACGGTGTGTCGGCCAAGGCGCATCTCACGATCTACGGACGGAACGTCGACGCGTTCGCCGATAACATCGGATTCAATTCCAGCGCGAAGGCGGCAGCACTTGCGGAGATGATCCAAGAGGCGGATTATCGCAATGCATCCAGTCCGTCTGGAGATGCACTTGCGCTCCCTGACGGTGCGGGCACCCGGAGTCTTCCAATCTCCCGTGACGAGGAGCCAAGCGAACCCCGGCCGCTGATCGATCTCGACACCGGCGATCGCGCCGCAACCGCCACGGAAGCGGCCAATTCGGATCTGTGGTGGGATGAGGTAATCGAGGCATCCGACACTGGCGAAAAAGAAGTATTTGATCTTACGGTCCCCGAGACGCATAATTTCCTCGGCAACGGCCTCGTCACCCACAATACCGCTGCTGCGGTCCGTGATGACTTCGGCGACGGCCAGCAGTGGACCCTTGAGGCCGGCGCGCTCGTCCTTGCTGATCGGGGAATTGCGGCGATTGACGAACTCGACAAGATGCGGTGTGTCACCGGAGATACGCGCGTCAGGTGTGACGATGGCCACCGGCGCATCCGCGATATCGCCGCTGAGGCCGCTACGCAGAGCGCCATCGAGACGCTCCCGAATGGCCGGACAATCCGGGATGTCGATCTTGCCGTCAGGACGATGACCGACGACGGCCGGCTTGTCACTCGGCCTGTGACGGCGATCCATGAGTACGAATCCCCGGAGAAACTCTACGAGGTAACCCTCACAACGGGAGAATCACTCACGACGACCGCCGATCACCCGTTCTTCGTCCTTGAGGACGGCGAGCGAGCAACGAGACCTGCGGCGGCGTTAACCGTGGGTGACCGAACGTGTGTGCCACGCGCTGAGGCCCGTACCGACGGTGGCACGCTGGCGGATGCCGACGCTTCCCCGATTCCGTCCGCTTCCGGGGATATCACCTGGCGTCGTGTCGCCTCCGTTCGCCCGATCCAGACCGCTCCGTCCGCCTCCGATCAGTCGTATTCGCGTGTGTACGATCTCACCGTCGCGGGCACACACAACTTCGTGGCAAACGGCGTGGTCGTGCATAACTCCGAGGACCGCTCGGCTATGCACGAGGCGCTTGAACAGCAGTCGTATCACCCCGACACCGAGGTGTTGCTGGCCGATGGTCGGCGGGTTCCAATTGGCCGCTTTGTTGACGAGCGGGTGGCTGATCATTCGGCGGATATCATCGAGGGTGTCGACTGTGAAATTCTCCCCGTTGACGACGTTCGCGTCCATTCGGTTGATCGCGACGCCGAGACAATCGAGAAAGTTCCCGTCGACCGCGTGAGCCGGCATAAGGCTCCTGAGGAGTTCGTTCGGGTGCGCTTTATGAACGGCCGATCGGTGACGGTCACGCCGGAGCATCCCCTGTTCGTGGCCGATGACCGCGAGACCATCCCGGCGAGCAGCATTGAACCGGGCGACCGCGTGCCCATCCCGACGGTCCTTCCGAACGCGCCTGGCGGTGCAACGCTTGCTCCTGCCACGGCTCCCGAGCACCTCACGCCTGCGCTGGCCGAGTTAGCCGGTCTCCTCGTTGCCGCGTCGACCTGTGCGCCCACCGATGGGGGCCTCCGAGTTGCATACGACGACCGAACGCCAGCTGATCGCCTTGACACGCTCGTCGCCGATCTCGATGCGGTGTCTATTGAGGCCAGCCCTGATCCTACCAGCCGACACCTCGACGCAGCTGAACTTATCGACGCGTTCGCCGCTGTCACGGACGGGCGTGTTCCCGCTCCGGTTCTCGGGAGCTCCCGGGCACACATTCAGCGCTTTCTCGCTGGGGCGTTTGTCGTCGCTGGCCGACAGTCTCCCCCGGGAATCGACGCGCCGACGCGTGCGCTGGGCGGTGATTACGCTGACGCCTTCGCGAAACTGGGCATCCAGACAACCGTTACTCCCGAGGGGGTGACGGTGGCCCAAGAGCATCTTGATCGGTTCAACGAGGTCGTCCTTGAGGGCGGAGATCCGGCCGTTACCCTTGATGACCCACTTGAGACCGTTGAAGTGTTTGATGTCGAGACAATTCCGAACGAGGATGTCGAGTGGGTCTATGATGTCACCGTCGAACCCACACACACGTTCGTGAGTCAGGGCCTCCTGCTTCATAACTCGATCAGCATCTCGAAGGCGGGGATCAACGCGACGCTCAAGAGCCGATGCTCACTGTTGGGGGCCGCCAATCCGACCTATGGCCGGTTCGATCACTACGAGCCCATTGGCGAGCAGATCGACCTCGAACCTGCGTTGATCTCCCGGTTCGACCTCATCTTTACCGTCACCGACCAGCCCGATCCCGACGAGGACCGCCGGCTCGCCCAACACATCCTGACGACGAACTACGCCGGTGAACTCAACACCCAGCGCGAGGAGATGCCCTCGCCGGAGATCAGCCGTTCGGAGGTCGAGTCGATCCAGGAGAGCGTCGAACCGGCAATCGATCCTGAGCTACTCCGGAAGTACGTTGCATACGCCAAACAGAACTGTCATCCCCGGATGACCGAATCCGCACGGGCGGCGATTGAGGAGTTCTACGTCGATCTGCGCTCACAGGGGGCTGAGGAGGACGCGCCGGTGCCTGTGACCGCCCGGAAACTCGAAGCGCTTGTCCGCCTTGCCGAGGCTAGCGCGCGCATCCGGTTATCGGATACCGTTACCCAGGAGGACGCCGATCGAGTGATCGAGATCGTTCGCTCCTCACTACAGAACATCGGTGTCGATCCCGAAACCGGTCAGTTCGATGCTGATGTCGTCGAGACGGGTACATCGACCAGCCAGCGCAAACGCATCCAGGAAATCAAGGACCTTATCTCCGAGATGGAGTCCGAATACGACGATGGTGTCCCCGTCGAGGCTATTCTTGATCGGGCTGACGAGGTGGATCTCGATC
>JBKHFN010000079.1:0-6618 GCA_046540195.1 Salinarchaeum sp. | reverse complement strand
CATCGACCCCGGCTACCACGAGGCGGTTACTGGACGGCACTCGCGAACGCTTGATCCCTGGCTCGAAGGTGAGACCGGGATGCGACGCACGTACGCTCACGGAGGCGGAGATCTCTGTGTGGCGGAAGGCGTGATGGGACTGTACGACGGTCCAGCATCGACCGCTCAGGTGGCGGCGAGCCTTGATTTGCCGGTCGTACTCGTCGTTGATGCCTCCGGCGGGATGGAGAGTGTCGGCGCAACTGCCCTGGGATTTGACACCTACGGCAGCATGGACGGTACAGACGCCGCCGCTGTCGACGTGGTCGGAGTGATTGCACAGCGTGCCGCAGGCGGCCGTCACGCCGCCGGGATCAAGACAGCACTCCCCGAAGACATTGCGTACCTCGGACGGATCCCGCGTGACGATCGTCTTGAGATTCCCGATCGCCATCTCGGGCTTCACGGTGACATGGAGACAACTCTACCGGAGACAGCACTCCAGACGGCGGCCGAGCACCTTGATCTCGATCGTCTCGTTGAGTGTGCCAGATGCCCGTCTGGTGTGTCCGATCAGCCGGTGTCATCGACAGACGTGCAGATTGCTATCGCACAAGACGACGCCTTCCGATTTTACTATCCGAGGACCATCGAGCGACTCCGGCGTCGCGGATCAGTCGTGACCTTCTCACCACTGGCCGGTGACACGTTGCCCGCGTGTGACGCCGTCTACCTGCCGGGCGGGTATCCGGAACTATACGCCGAGACGCTTGCCACGAGCCCGACACTCTCGACGCTCGCCGAGCGCGCCGCCGACGGGCTACCGGTATATGGAGAGTGTGGCGGGCTGATGGCGCTCGCCGAGACGTTGACTATCGATGGGACGACCCACCAGATGGCTGGGGTGTTGCCCGCACAAGTCGATCAGACCGACCGGCGTCAGGCTCTCGGGTACGTCGAACTAACCGCTCAGGCGGACACCCTTATTGCGGACGCGGGAACACAACTGCACGGTCACGAGTTTCACTACTCGAAGGCGACCGTCGATGTCGACGCTCGATTCCAATTCGAGGTAGCCCGCGGTGAGGGAATCGACGGCGATCACGACGGACTCACCGAGTACCAGACACTAGGGACTTACACGCATCATCACCCCGAGAGCGGGGCGTTTGATACGCTCCTTGAGTCGGTGTAGCCGGTGATCCAACACGGATTTGCGTGTTGGGTCAAACGACAACCAATGAGTGAAGAGCACGATCAAACCCCGATTACCCCGGCCGCACCACCGAATTTTGGCTGTACGCTCGTCTGGTGGGGGGACGGGAAGGGCAAGACAACGGCCGCGACCGGGATGGCGATTCGTGCAGCGGGGCGGGGCTATCGAGTCCACGTGCTGCGGTTCATGAAGGGGGGCTGGGAAACGGGAGAGAACGCCGCCATCGACACGCTTCCGACCGCCTCCGTCGAAACCCAGGGTCATCCGGGATGGCACGGGCAAACCGACGGAACCGATGACGCCGATCACGCCGCACAGGCCCAACATGCACTTGAGCGAACTCAGGAGCTGCTCACGGCGGCCGACGAAGCCGACCTGACAGCCCCGCTGACTGGCCCACCAAAGGGGGGCGTGCACATGCTAGTGCTTGATGAGGTGTTATACGCGGTCGAACACGGCCTCATTGAGGCCGACGCCGTTGTCATGCTCGCCGAGTCAAAGCCATCAAACATGGAACTAGTGCTGACCGGTGGTCACGACCGACCGGCGTACCTCGTCAACAGCGTCGATCTGATCAGCGAGGTCAAAAATCACAAACACCCTGCCGAAGCAGGGATTGATGCCCGCCGCGGGATCGAGTACTGAGCGATGTCCGACGCGTCGACACTTCTGGTCGCCGGCACCGCCTCACATGTCGGCAAAAGCACCGTCACGGCGGGACTGTGTCGGCTGCTCGCCGACCGCGGCGTCGATGTCGTCCCATTTAAAGCGCAGAACATGTCGAACAATGCGCGGGCGGTACCGAAGGCAACGACCGACGGGACCGGCGAGATCGGCGTCGCACAGTTCGTCCAGTCGAAGGCGGCACGACAAACGCCCACGACCGATGTCAACCCAGTGTTGTTGAAGCCACAGGGAACGGGTGAAAGCCAACTGGTACTCAATGGTGAGGCGCAGGCCAGCGGGAGTGCACGGAAGTACTACGAGGAACATTGGGAGACCGCCCGAAACCGGGCGATTGCGGCATGGGAGCGCCTTGCCGCCGAGCATGAGGTCGTCCTCGCCGAGGGGGCCGGCTCGATTGCGGAAATCAACCTCTACGAGCAGGATCTCGCAAACATCGAGACAGCCCGGTTTGCCGACGCCGCGATTCTGCTGGTCGCGGACATCGAACGCGGAGGGGTGTTCGCATCGATCCTGGGAACCGTCGAGTTGCTCCCTGAAGATCTTCGCGACCGGGTCGTCGGGATTGTAATCACGAAGTTCCGCGGTGACGAGTCGCTGTTGAGGCCCGGCATCAACCAGATCGAGGAGCGCACAGGCATGCCTGTTCTCGGGGTGATCCCCTACGCCGACCCTGGCCTTCCGGAGGAAGACAGCCTCGCTCTTCCCGGCCCGAACGAACAGGCTGTCTACTGCGCATCTGGCGACGATGCGGCTGTAACGATCGTTGTCCCGCGGCTCCCGCGGATCGCGAACTTCACCGATCTTGATCCGCTGACGCGCGTTCCCGGGGTGCAAGTCTCCTACCGGCCACTGACGGCGTCACTCGCAGATGCCGATGCCGTGGTGCTTCCTGGTTCGAAAAATACGGTTGACGACGGCCTCGCCCTCCAAGAGGCCGGACTCGCCGAGCGGATCGCCGACTTCGAGGGGCCGATCGTTGGGCTCTGTGGCGGCTATCAACTTCTTGGCGAGCAGATTGAGAACGCCGCGCTTGAGGGAAGCGGAGATCGGTCGACGGTTCCGGGGATCGGGCGATTACCCGTCGTGACGCGGTTCAACCCCGACAAGCGTGTCGAAGCGACCGAACTCGAACTGACTGGAACAGGACCACTTGCGGGAGCAAGTGGCCGTGTCGAGGGCTATGAGATCCACGCCGGAAGCACACGGGCAGTCGGGTCGGTCAAGCGCCCGTTTGCCCCACCGGACGGCAAGCCGACGGCAACCTTGGGTGCCGCGAAAGGAGCCGTAGTAGGAACGTACCTCCATGGCCTCTTCGAGAACATCGAGGCTCGTCGAGCGTTTCTTGAGACGGTCTTCGAGGCGGCAGGGGCATCACCGCCATCGATCAAGCACCAGGAGCAGACAGCCTATGACCGGGCGGCTGCTCTGGTGAGCGAAAATATCGCGGTCGCCGAACTCAGTGATCGGGCGGATCTTCCACTCGGATGAGTACCGAACCCGCTATGTTTTATCCGAGGAATGACGAACAATTAGACAATGGTTGAGGTCTTTGCGGTGGCAAGCGGTAAGGGTGGGACCGGAAAGACCACGAGTGCCGTTGCTCTCGGCATGGCACTCGCCGCCGATCACGCGGTGACGATTGTTGACGCGGACACGGGGATGGCCAACCTATTGTTTCACACGGGACTCGCGGACGCCGAGACAACGCTCCACGATCTTCTCATTGCCGATCGCGACGCCGCTGTTGCCGACGCCGTCTACGAGCGGTATGGGATGCGCGTGGTTCCCTGTGGAACGAGCCTTGAGGGACTGCGGGCGGCCGATCCGACACAGCTGCGCGAGGTCGTCGCGACTCTGAGCACCGACGCAGACGTGATCATTCTTGACTCACCGGCGACACTCGAGTCGCAAAGCGCCGTATTGCCGATTGTGCTGGCCGACCGGACACTTATCGTGTTACAGCCGACAGTGCCGGCGCTCAGCGACGGGCTAAAGGTCCAAGCATATGCGCGGACGTATGGAACCGATGGCGCTGGTGTCATCTTCAATCGAGTGACCAAGACCGAGTCAATCGACCGGATTACCGAACAGACCGAACGGTACTTCGACGGCCCGCTACTCGGGACTGTCCCCGAACATCCGGCGGTTCGCGGGGCACGGGAGGCAGAGAAACCGTTGCTGGCACACGCACCACAGTCGCCCCCTGCGGCGGCCTTCCGATCGATTGCCGACCAAATCACGGTTCACGACCACGACGCCGACCGGGTGGCCGACCGGTTTCGTAATGCCGTGATTCCGGAGCCCCCATGACCGTTGACAAGACGACACCGGATCTCGGGATCGGTGACGGTCAGTTACTCCAATCACGTGTTATCGAGAACTTCGGACGCATGCTTGAGATGGCCCTCGAAGACCGACTGACCGGATATGTCCGGATCGAGTCCGGAGATGCACTCGTGTTAGATACCGGCGAGCGCGGAGTCATCACGTTCGAGGACGGCGTTCCAATGGTCGCCTACCACGCTGGCAGAGATGTGGCTGGCGAACGGGCGCTCGCCACCCTCTCGACACTCGGACCATTTCGGGTCGATGTCTACGCACTTGAGTCGGCACGGCTCGCCACCATCCACGCGGATAGGGCGCTCTCAATCCCGCCGGGACGGCCGGCCGAGCGGCTAGCTGGCGATCCGGGGTTGGCCCGTCGGACGCGGGCGGCGGCCCCAGAGGACCGCCTTGAGGCGACCCGTCGAGACGACGATGACGCGCTGGCAGCCTTCCTTGCCGATGAAGAGCGCATTGAGGCGATCCGCGAGCAGGCGCGCGAGGAAGCCGAACGACGAGCGGCTGCCTGGGGGTTTACTGATGCCCTCGAAGAGTGATCGCTGGGTCGTCAGGCTACGGCGCCAACGGTGACGTACAGCGGAACAGTTTCGCGGCGTCGGTAGGTGCCGGCCTGCATCTGTTCGGCCACTTTCCGCCCGATCAACCGCCACCGTGTCCGAAGCGCGTCGTACTCGCTGACGGAAAGTCCCCCAGCTAGTAGTGTCTCTCGGTCGGCGTCAAGACCGGCTCCTGAGAGGTGTCGCCGCGCCGCAGCAAGCGTCGACTCGTCGTAGGGTGGTGCAATTGTCTGGGTGAATGCATATCGTGTCGTCTTGACGCGTTCGAGCCCAACGTGGTCAAAGAGCGTATCGACGCGCGAGCCGAGCGTCGGATCACTGTGTGCCCCAGCGAAGAACGCCTCGCGGGCCTGGGCAGCAGTATGCGCTTCGTCATCAACGGTTGATTCGATGGTGACGTTGGCGTTATCCGGTTCGATGGCAGCAACTAGATTAGTCGAAACACGCGCAAACTCCGCAACCGCGTCCTCGGGGCTCGCAAGATTGACCAGCAACGCCTGACAAACGGTCAGGTCGACACTCCCATCATCAAGCGGGAGATGAAGCGCATCAGCGACCAGTGGTTCACCGTAAGCGCTCGCCGCGGTGAGATGCGTTCGATCGCGGTCGGCCGCGATCACCGTCGTTGTCGTCGGAGTCTCCTCAGCAAGCACGCGCGTCAGCACACCGGTCCCACAGCCGACCTCAAGGATACAATGGCGGTCGGCCAGCGAGAGCCCCGATAATGCGTCTCGCGACTCGGTCCAGAGGCCACGACGGGTTTCCTCAAGATACTGTGCTGAAAACGAGCGCACACCTGAACAACGGATAGGAGACAAAAAAGGGAGCCGATCGGATCATACTGAGACGGCTGTTATGGCGTGACAACAGGGAGCTAAACCCGAGTCAGGCAACCGTCAGCCGATCACCGATCGCCGGGACCCGCGTCTCATAGCCGTCCGCCGCGAGGGTGTCAGCAAACGCCGTACACCGATCACCGTGGTTGAGAACAAGTGTGGCGTCGGGATAGGCATCAAGGAATGTCCGGAGGCCGTCACGGTCAGCGTGCGCCGAGAAGTCGTAGGATTCGACCTGTGCAGCGACAGGCATCCGTCGGCCGTCGATCTCAGCACTCCCCGTCTCAAGAAGGTCCCGTCCTGGCGTTCCCTCAACTTGGTACCCAGTCAGCGTGATCTTGTTCACCGGTCGGTCGCGGATTGCCGGGATATAACTCATCGCCGGTCCCCCAGAGAGCATTCCACTGGTGGTGACAATAGCCGCGTTCTTCTGGGCGATACGCTCGCGTTGGCCCTGACGACCGGTTACGAATCGGGCGTGGGATTTCGCCCGCTGAAAACGGTCGCTGTCGCGCACGAAGGCCGGATACTGTCGGAGTAACTCGGTTACCCGCTTGCCCATGCCATCGACGTAACACGGGATGTCGTTAGCCTCACAGATCAGGAGCATCTCCTGTGTCCGACCGATCGCAAACGCCGGAACGACAACGGTTCCCCCTTCCCAGAGTGTTGTCTTGACGCTCTCGGCGAACCGCTCTTCAAGCGTTGTGCGATCTTCGTGTTCGACATCGGAGTAGGTACTCTCACAAACGACGACATCAGCCTCGGGTCGCGCTGTCGATCCGGCGACTAGCCGCTGATTGTCGGTGTGAAAGTCACCGGTATACAACAGTCGCGTTTCACCGTCATCAACGAGCACATGCGCACTCCCCGGGATGTGTCCGGCCGGATAGAAGGTGATCTCGTGACCAGCCGCACGAAACGGCGTATCATAGGGGTGTGTCTGTGACACCTGCGGAAGGCGCTTGAGCTCCGTTTCGGTGAACGGACAGTCGTAGGT
>JBKHFN010000078.1:0-6633 GCA_046540195.1 Salinarchaeum sp. | reverse complement strand
TGATCGCCGCGCTCATCGGGCACGTCATCGCAGTCACCTACGGGGCGGTCGGAACGCCGATTATCGTCGGCATTGTCGACCCGCTTGAATCAGTTGCTTCGACACAAAAGGCCATCCAGTCCGCCGACCTCAGCGTCAACGAGTACGCCGTCGAGGTAGCGGCATGGGCGGCAACGTATCACGCGCTGGTCGGGTTCGCCATGCCACTGTTTGCCGTCGGGATGGTCGTGTACTTCTTCGGCGAGGAGCGCAGTATCAAGCCGGCCCTTGAGGTCGCGCCGCTGTGTCTGTTCGCCGGTATTGCGTTCGCGGTGCCGTACTGGGCCTCGGCGTGGTTCCTCACCGCGGAGTTCCCGTCGCTGATCGGCTCGATGGTCGGCGGCGCGATCACCGTTGGGGTACTTCGAGCCGGCTATCTCCAGCCCGACTCCGACTGGGAGTTCCCGCCACGCGAGGAGTGGCCCGATTACTGGCTCGGAACGATCGAGCCCGGGCAGTCAAACGGCGATGAGGTCGCCTCACGTGGTGGCGTGAGTCCGGGTGGAGACACCGACGGATCCGGCCGCGGGATGTCGCTACCGACCGCGTGGGCGCCCTACGTTGCGCTGGTGGTGCTATTGGTGATCACGCGGGCGATTGGACCGATCAGCGACTTCATCAACCGGGATATCTTCATCACCAGTTGGAGCGATATTCTCGGGACGACGCTCCGTGGAAGTATCGGGTGGCTCAACGCACCCGGCTTCTGGCTGATTCTCAGTGCCTTGCTCGCTGTTCCGCTGTATCGGATGTCTGGTGACGAAATCAAGGCCGCCTGGGGCGAGGCCGTTCGCAAGATTGCCTCGCCATTCATCGCACTGGTGTTCGTTATCGCGATGGTCCAAGTCATGCTCCAGTCGGGGGCACACGCCTCGGTCGTCGACACCATCCCGACGATGGTCGTCGAAGGACAACAGCAGCCGGTAAGCATGATTGAGGCGCTCGCAATCACGACGGCGGACATTATCGGACCGATCTATCCGTTCTTCGCCGCGCTGATCGGCGCCCTCGGGGCGGCTATGGCCGGATCGAACACCGTTTCGAACATCACCTTCGCGAACTTCCAGTTCATCTCCGCCCAGCAACTTGGACTGCCGACGCAGATCATCGTCGGCGCGCAGGCGGTCGGCGGCGCTATCGGAAACCTCGTGGCAATCCACAATGTCGTCGCCGCGCTAGCAACCGTCGGACTGGTTGGCAAGGAGGGTCGCGTGATGCGACTGAACCTCATCCCACTGCTCTACTACGCGACCGCCGTCGGTGTACTGGCGCTCGTGTTCAGCTACGTGCTGTTCCCGGGACTATTCTGAGCCCGGAACGGTACGGTTTTCCTCGCTCGTGCGGTCGTCTGGGGCATGCAGCGGTGGCTACTCAAGTCAAAGCTCCACCGGGGCCGTGTCACTGACACCGATGTTGCTTACGCGGGGAGCATCACGATCGACGAGACACTTCTTGATGCGGCCGATATCGCGGTGGGCGAACGCGTCCAAGTACTCAACGTGACTAACGGCGAACGCTTTGAGACCTACACGATTGCTGGCGATTCGGGGGAAATCGAGATTAACGGGGCGGCTGCCCGGCGAGCGGAAGTTGGTGATGTCGTCATCGTCATCTCCTATGGGCTATACGAGGACGACGAGCGGACGGATCCAACCGTCCTCACACTCGACGCAGACAACCAGATCGCCGACTAGACGTAGCGGAACCAGTCGTCGTACTCGTCGGTCTTTCGTTCGACCACGTCGAAAAACCGCTGTTGGATTTCCTCGGTGATCGGTCCGCGGGTGCCGTTGCCGACTTCAACGTTGTCGACCTTCTTGATCGGCGTGACCTCGGCGGCCGTCCCGCTGAAGAACAGCTCATCGGCGTTATACAGCTCGCCGCGTGAGATTGAGGCCTCGTCGTGGACGGTGTATCCGAGATCCTCGGCGATGGTGATAACGGAGTCCCGGGTGATCCCGTTGAGGATGCTCTCGGCGAGTCCGGGCGTGTAAATCTCACCGTCGCGCACCATGAAGATGTTCTCACCAGGCCCCTCGGCGACATCGCCCTCCTTGTTGAGGACGATGGCCTCGGTGTAGCCGTTGCGTTTGGCCTCGTCGCTGGCGAGCATACTGTTGAGATACGCGCCGGTGGCCTTGACGTTCGTCGGGATCTGGCTTGAGGCGTGTTTTCGCCAGGAGGACACCATCACGTCAACACCCTTGGTGAGTGCGTCCTCGCCGAGATAGGTGCCCCACGGCCAGGCGGCGATCATGGTCCGGGTCGGGCAGTTACCGGGATTGACCCCGAGGCTTTCGTAGCCGTAGAACACCAGCGGACGGATGTAACACGAGGAAAGGTCCTGACGGGTGATCAGTTCGATCGTCGCCTCGGTAAGTTCTTCCGGCGAGTATCCAATCTCGTGGTTCAGCGGACGAGCCGAGTCATACAGACGCTCGATATGGGCGTCCCACCGGAAGAGTGCGGGGCCCTCCTGGGTGTCATACAGACGCGCACCCTCAAAGACACCGGTGCCATAGTGGAGACTGTGGGTGAGGACATGGACCTGGGCGTCCTCCCAGTCAACGAACTCCCCGTCCATCCAGATCGTATCCGTGCCTTGGAACATTTCTGGGCGGTCAGTCATATTCAGCACCCCCAGTAGTCGTCTGATCCGACACACGGTCGATGCGCGACACGATCACAGGCGACGATACCGTACATGTTTCTCCCAACGATGTCGACCCTAATGAGTGTGGGCGATCCGCGCGTGAGCGTCAGGCGAGGGTCTCAATCAGCCACTCGCCGCGCAGAAACGGAATGTCGTGTGCGGCCGCGTACTGGCGGGCCGTCTCGCGCGACTGCGCACCGTCGCCGTCGGTGAGCATCTCGCAGACCACGACGGCCGGCGGGAGATCCGCCGCATTTGCGAGCGCAATACCCAGTTCTGTGTGGCCGCGGCGCTCGGCGAGCAGCTCTGGGGCCGCCCGGAGCAACTGGACATGTCCGGGGGAACGGAACCGTTCGGCGAAGTCCACAACCGTCGCGTCACCGGCGGTTGCCTCAGCAGCGAACCGGCCGAGTTCCTGGATGGTCAGCGCGCGGTCTTCGTCGGTGATACCCGTGAAGGTCTCTCGGTGATTGACCGACAGGGAGAACGACGGTCGATCGCCGTAGGCCATCGCCGTGTCCTCAACGGCAGGGTGATCGATCGCCGCGGTCGCATAAGGGAGTTCAGCGGCGGTTGCCGCAGCGTCTCCGAGGGCCACGCAGACGAGCCCGCCCGCGTCGTTGCGTAGACGGGCAACGGCCGCCGGATCAACCGCATCGGCATGATAGACGAGATCGGTCTCGCCCTCACGGTCGGAAGCGTCGTGGATACAGACCGGGTGTCCGGCCTCAAAGGCGGCGATAGCCTCCTCAATCGCACCGCCGGGTGACTGATTCGGTGACACGGTTAGGCGTCAGTGACAACCACACGAAGTTGATCACCGTCGGCAAGTGTAAGCACGTCGCGGAGCCGATCGGGGGCGATAAGTTCGATACTGTCAGCTGCGTGGTGGGTGCGTTCGGGCTCAATGACGTGTGCCTGATCATACTGCACGTCGGTAGCGATAAGTTGTGCCGGATAACAGACCGCCGGGCCGAAAGTCCGATTGGCCGTCTCAAAGCCGTCGATCCGGATCGCATCAAGGCTTGAGAGTCCACCGCGACGTTGCTCACTCGTCTCGGTGAGCCCGACGTTAAGCGTCCCCGGGAACGGCTCATACCCGAGTCGGTCGCGGAACTGCCGCATGTAGCCCGGGCGGGAGACGTAGTGTTTGCCCTCGCCCATGCCGCTTTCGACCGCTCCGGCGAGTTCGATCCTCGTCCCCTGTTCGAAGAGCCGTCGATAGTCGGTATACTCGGCGTGGAGTCGCTGCCGTCCGTCGTCGGTAATCGCGATCCACTGACCATCAGCGACGGTATCCCGGTCAATCAGGCCGAGTTCTTCGAGTCGCTGGAGGCGACGTGAGGCCGTCTGTGTCGAAACCTCAAGCGTCTCGCCGAGATCACTACAGGAGGTCTTATGGGTTCCCTTGAAGCCGCCGTCCAGCGCCAGTCGCTTGAGTACGGCGAGCTCGTCTGCATCAACGACACCGCGCGCGGTTCCACGCATACCAGCCGATGGGGGTTACGGAGGCAAAAGAATACCGAATGTGGTATGCATAACGTATTTGTTATGCTAGTTCAGACCGTTCCCGAACCAATCTGCGGAGTTCGTCGGGATCGTCAATGTCGGTCGCTTCCTCGTACTCAATGATGGCCGTACCGCCGACGGAGGTCCGGCGGGCACTCGTCACGAAGTACGCGGAAGGCGCTTCGGCGACACGACCGACCGAGCCCATGAGTTTGGCCCGCTTCTCAGGCGCCTCGTCGTGATCGGAGTGGCCGGCCAATAGGACCTCCCGACGGTCGTCCTCACCGACCGCCTCAAAGGGCGCCCGGACCGTCGGGTGGGCGTCGTACCCCACCCGGGTGAGTACGGAGACCGTGACGGTCTCCTCGGCTTCAGGGGACGGCTCCGCTGGGTCCTCCTCAGCCCGGCCGGGGGCCTCCTCCTCAAGCACCTGTACAGGCGATGTAAGCGACGAGTCAAACAACTCCTCAAGGGCCATTGCCACCTCAATCGAGGCGTCCATACCGCTTTCGTACTTCGAGACGGTCCGTCGGGAGACGCCGAGCTCGTTGGCGAGTTGACCGAGCGACCAGCCACGCTCCTCGCGCTCGTCAGCGAGGACATCGCTGTCGAGACTGACATAGAGTCCGCCAGGGGCCGCGTAGATCAGCGGCGGAATGTCCTCAACGAACAGATCCATGGCGGTATCCGGACTCAGGACCGGCACACCGTACCGGAAATAGACAACCTCCGGTCGGAGGTCCTGATCGCGGGTTCGAAGTCCAATCACCAGCGGCGTGGCGTCGAGATACCGGCCAATCCGGCGCATCTCGGCACCACTCTCGGCGGTGAATGCGTCGATATTTCGGAGGATCTTCAGGAGAACGAGGTCGTCGCCCCGGCGGGCAGCGAGATCGAAACTCCGCGGCCGAATGGCACACCGGTCGCTAACGGTGAACCCGGCGTCCTCCAGCATCGCGATGATATTTCCCACCAGTGCAGACCGGGACATCTGTATATGGGTATAGTTGCCACCAAACCAATATATGCGTTGCGGGGGCGGGGCTGTTTTATTCCCCGGCGTCTAAGGCAGCTGATACACCTGACGAACCGATCGTGAAATGCGACACGGTCGTCGTCTTAGCCATGGACTACGACATCCGACGCCAGTTCCCGGAGTTCGATGTAGAGGTTGCGGAAATCACCGCCGACGCGCTGAAGGCACGACTCGACGCCGGAACGCCGGTGACCGTCCTCGATACCCGCCGGCCAGCCGACGTCGAGGCATGGGCACTCTCGTACCCCAACGTAACGGTCGTAAACGTGCCTTTTACCGAGTTCGTCGAGGACGGACAGCCCGTCGAATCGGTTCCCGAGGCGGTCCCCGAAGGACCGCTGGTTGTCTCCTGCGCAGAGGGGGTGACAAGCCGATTCGTTGGCGAGTTTCTCACCGCCGTTGGTCGCGAGGACATTGAGGTGCTCGTCAACGGGATGGAAGGCTGGGCACGGCTGTACGCCGGAACACCCGTGTCCGAGACCGGCACCACGGCGGAGATCATTCAGTACCATCGCCCGTCGAGTGGTTGTCTTGGCTACGTTGTGGTCGACGGGGCCGAGGCGGCGGTGATCGACCCACTACGGGCGTTCACCGATCGGTACCGTGAGGACGCTGCCAGCCGGGGGGCAACTCTCAAATATGCGGTCGACACCCACGTCCACGCCGACCACATCAGCGGTGATGCCGGCCGGGGCCGTCGACCGGGGATTGGCGGCTGAGGCGCGTCTCATCGAACCGGGCGAACACCTCACGGTTGGCGACACCGAAATCGAAGCGGTCTCGCTCGTTGGACACACCACCGAGATGACCGGCTACCGCGTTGGTGACGTGCTGATGACCGGCGACTCGCTATTCATCGACGGCATCGCTCGACCAGATCTGGAGGATCCGGAGGAGGCCCACGAGGCCGCCGGGCGGATCTACGACACGCTTGAGTGGCTGGCCGAAGAGCCGGCAGAGACGCTCGTTGCACCTGGGCACCTGACCCTTGAGACCGCCCGTAAGCACGAACCACCATACGTCGAGCGCCTTGGTGAGGTACGTGGCCGGCTTCGCGGCTTTGACCTGGATCGGGCCGGATTCGTCGACTTTCTCCTCTCGAGCATGCCGCCACGGCCGAACAACTTCGAGGAGATTATCGCCATCAACCTCGGACAACAACGCGTCAAGGAGGCGACGGCCTTCGAACTCGAGTTAGGGCCGAACAACTGCGCGGCGAGCGGCGACTGAGCAAGTGGCGATGAGTGCGCTGGTAGCCATCGACGATACCGATTCGCGACAACACGGGATGTGCACGACCTATCTCGGGGCCGAACTCGCCGCGCGACTGACGGCGACCGGGGCGACCGTCGAGCGGTCACTACTGGTTCGGTGTCACCCAGCAATTGAGCACAAG
>JBKHFN010000077.1:0-6652 GCA_046540195.1 Salinarchaeum sp. | reverse complement strand
GAAGGTCGTCTCGCTGCCAACCCAGACCACTGCGTTGTCACTTCGCTGGTCGGGGGCCGGGTCCACTGCCGTGGCCTCAACGCCCGCAGGCCAACGGACGGTCAGTCGGGTGTCTGAATCAAGTAGCAAGCCGCTGATCGCGTCCCCGACGACGAGTTGCTCGCCCGACTGGGCGGCGAAATTCGTCCAGGTGAACTCGTAGGTGACGACCCCGTAGGCGGTCGGAAGCGTCTCTTCGGCGACCGACACGGAGACATTCTCGATTGCCATCGGTCGGCCGGTGGCGTTACTCGCCGCGTTCGCCGTTGTCGTCAGTCGCGTTGCGAACCGGTCGACATAGGGCTGGGGATCCTGTTGGAGATCCGCCCGGAGATCATCGAAGGCTGCCTGGCTCTCGTTGTCGGCGAGCTCAAACCGGAACTCGATGCGCCACGTTGCCGTGCCGTTATCGGCCACATCGATGCTGATGCGCGTGAGATCTGGTGTGGCCGTCCCCGTCTGTTGGGGTCCCGGCGTAATGAGCGCCGACTGTCCGGTCGCTGCGCTCGGTCTGAGAGCGACGCCCAGCATCGCCCCGACGAGCAAACAGACAACGAGCACGCGCCCGGCCCGTGATCGCATGATGCAATGGCGTTTCCTCGATAGGCGGAAAACCGCTTCGGATCGACCGACGGGCTGATTGACTCTCGCGACGAGGGGCGTCTGTGTACAGTGTCAACGCGGCGGTTCCGGGACGAGTTAGTGCCCTTGCAGCTGACCTCCGGCCGGCGCTCTCGCCTTTCGCATCGATTCGCCGCGAGCACTCGATTCTCATCAAACGCCTTGGCGACACAGCCACGTTCCAGCGCCAAAGTAAGCGCATCCAACGGGAAATTGCCGGCACCCAGCCCATCGACGTCACCGTTACCGGCATCGAGTACTTCGCTGATCCGCCACGTGGCCCTGGACCGGTCGTGTACCTTGCCCTCGACAGCCCCGGTCTGGATCGCCTACACGGCCGGCTGGTCGAGGCCTTCGGCGCCGAGACTGCCCTTGAGGGTGAGGCCTACACCATGCACATCACCCTCGCCCGGGACGGCCCGCTTGAGGCGGCCGAACGCTTGGCTGACCGTTCAATCGAGTCGGTCTCCTGGACGATCACCGAGTTGCTGCTGTGGGATGCCGCCCAGGCCCGGGCCGTCGGGACAATTTCGCTGCCCGTCCCGCCGTAGTCGCCTTCGCGCTCACAAGCGTTCATTAGGGATCGTCGCCGTGGGGTGAATATGGAACAGGATCCAACGGCTATGCCGCCGCACGAGCTATTCGAGACGCTCAGTCTGCTGCTCTCTCCCCGACCGATCGGCTGGATCAGCACCATCAGTGCCGATGGGACGCCGAATCTTGCGCCCTATAGCTTCGTGGTGCCCGGGAGTGTTGCCCCGCCGACGATGTTGTTGTGTATCGCGCCCGATGCCGACGGCGAGCCCAAGGACACCGCCCGGAACGTGCTGGACACCGAGGCCTTTGCGTACAATCTCGTCACTCACGATACACTCGCCGTGATGGCCGAGACCGCTGGCGAGATCGATGGTTCTGAGTTCGCAGCCGCTGATATCGACTCAACCGCCTGCGAGCGCATCGACGCCCCACGGGTCGCTGGGGCGCCCGCTTGGCTTGAGTGCACCCTCCGCGAACACGTCCGGATCGGCGAGAACCACCTTTTCGTCGGTGATATTGCCTATCTCGGTGTTGACGACCGCCTTGAGACCGACGACGGCGTTGACCCGACGGCGGTCGCTGACCACGTTGTCGGCCACCTCGCCGACGAGCATTTCGCCGGTATCGAACTCCTCACCCCCGAGTGATCAGGGCGCCGGCGGCGTGCCGTCATAGGCATCGTGTGACTGATAGAAGTTCAACAGTGCGAACTTGAGCTTCTCCGGGGCGACGTCGACCAACTCCGCCCGGAGGTCCTCAGGAAGCGTCTCATACACGCTGTAGGCCCCGAGATCGCTCCGACCTGCGGCGGTGTACCGACGGTCTAGGAGGATGCGCGTCCCGATGTCCTCGGGTGACCGGATGACTCGTCCGAGTGCCTGGCGGGTCTTGCGGACGGTCGGCACCTCAACGGCGTAGTGCCACCCAGGGTCATCGATCCCGCGGTCCTCGAACACCCGGTCGTACGCCGCCTGGATTGCCTCCGTGCGATCGTCCAGCCGGGGGTACGGCACGCCAACGACGACGACCGACCGGGCGTCCGTTCCGTCGAAGCTCACCCCCTCAGTGAGTGTCCCCCACAGCGAGGTGAACAATACGCCGTTGTCGTCCGCGACGAACCGCTCGCGCAATCCCGTCGCATTCTCGCCGGGGTGATCCAGATAACACGTCGCCGCAACCGTATCGGCCACGCGATTGTGGTACCGCTTGGCCTCCGCGTAGTTCGGGAAGAACGCCAGGGTGTTGCCCGCGGTGAAGGTGATGGCATCCGCGAGCGCGTCGGTGAGCTCCGCTTGGACCTCCGGGTCGTCTCGGGCGCTGGCGAACAGCGGGGGCGTGTCGACGGCGATGGTCCGCCGATTTGCCTCGGGGAAACTCAGTCCGTAGTCCATCGTCACCGGGTTCTCAACCCCCAGCACGTCGCCGAAGACATCAAAGGGCCGGAGCGTCGCGCTCATCAGTACCGTCGCGTAGGCCCCCTCAAACAGGTCGCGAGTCACATCCCGCGGGATGCAGGTGTATAGCTCCGCTCGGCCGTAGACCTCGTCAGTCCCCATGTCGCGGCGCACCGAAAGCACGGGGTACTGCCCGGGATCGCCGCCGCTATCGAGCCATGCCCGCAGGAACTGTGCCGCGGTCAGCGTTGGTGAGTCCCGCCGCTGATCGGCCTCGCCGTTCCGGTAGGCCGTCTCGTACTGCTTGTCGAGATCGCGCCCGATCGTCTCTGCCGCCTCAAGATCATCGTCGATGCCTTGGCCGGTGTAGGACTCTAGAAACGCAAGTGTCAGGTCGTCACGACGATCGTCGTTGTCGATGGCGATGTCCCGCCACTCGTCGCCGATCGACTCCCGCTCGCCGAATCCCAAGGCATCGTCGTAGGTCTCCCGGAGCGCGTCGAGGAAAGCCTCAAGCACATTGGCGGCGGCACTCGCGGCCGTTCCCGTCCGGTCCGAGAGCTCCTCGAGGGCGCCCTCAAGCGTCCGCTCGGAGAGCTCGCGGGTGGCGTGCTCCCGGGCGGCGTCGGGAACGTTATGCGCCTCATCGAAGACCACAATCGTGTCTGCCGGATCGACATCGAGCCACCGGTAAAACTGCTCGCGGATCATCGGATCCAACAGGTGGTGGTAGTTGCAGACGACGAGATCGACGCCGTCGAGCCCGTCCTTGAGGAGTTCGTACCCACAGAAGCCCGCCTCCTCCGCTCGGTCGTAGATCTCCGCGGGGGTGCGCACGCCGTCGAACAGCCACCGGTAGAACTCGTCGGTGTCGGTCGTCAGGTTCCGATAGAAGTACTCGCAGGTCGCCCGGTCGGCGAGCTCCTCGATCTCTGCTTCGACCGCTTCGAGTTCGTCCATGATCGCGCTCCGGGCCTCGCTGGCGTCCTCGTCGCCTGCCTGTCCGGCGGCCAGCAACTCCTCCTGACGGCGTCGGAGGTCCTCGCGGTCCTGCTCGCGATCAACGAGGTCATAGGTGTTATCGCGCAGCACCTGACACTCCTCGTAGTCAACGTCGATGTGACACATCGAGCCCTTCCCGCGGAAGACCACCGCCCGGATCGGCTCGCTCTCGCGGATGGCCTCGGCCTCGCGACGGAACTGCCGGGTCTGCTGGTGGACGTTCGTCGTGATGACGACCGTCTTGTCCTCCACGCGTGCAAACTCAAGAGCGGGGGCAAGCGCGGCGAGCGTCTTGCCGGTCCCGCAAGCGCCCTCGAAGAGTACGTCCTGTCGGCGGGCGAGGGCGTTGTAGATGCGATCCATCGCCTCGCGCTGGCCCTCGAAGGGCGTCTCGTAGGGAAAGAACCGCAGGTATCCGGCGCTATCGGCCACAACGATCATTTGTGGCGTCACATAAAAAGCTCCCCGGGCGTCACCGATAGGAGCAACATGCCTCACAAGCGAATCGGTCATATTTGTCGGGACGATAGTGTGTGGTATGACACAGGATGTTCTGGTCACGGCCGACTGGGTAGAGGACCAGCTTGAGCTGTTCCAGCGCGATGATCCCGCCTACCGGCTCGTCGAGGTCAACAATCCGACGGTTACCGATGACTCAGAGTACACGTCCTACGAGACGGGTCACGCCCCGGGGGCGATTTACTTTGACTGGGAGGAGGAACTTACTGACCAGACCCAGCGTGATATTGTCTCGAAGGAGGCCTTTGCCGAGCTCAACGGCGCGGCTGGCATCACCGAAGATTCAACGGTCGTGCTCTATGGCGGCGGACGGGTGCCTAACTGGTTCGCGCTTTTCGCCTACTGGATCTACAAGTACTATGGCCACGAGGACGTCCGGGTCATCGACGGCGGGAAAACCTACTGGGTGACCGAAGACTACCCCCTGACGACTGATGTCCCGGCGTTTTCATCGGTCACCTATACACCAAAGGGCCCCTTCGAGAGTATCCGGGCGTACACCGACGATGTCCGACACGCCATGGACGAGGGGCTCCCGATGGTTGATGTGCGCTCGCCCGAGGAGTTCCGCGGCGATATCATCGCTCCAGAAGGGCTCAACGAGACCGCCCAGCGAGGCGGTCGTATTCCGGGGGCGAGTAACGTTCCTGTCCCGGACGTGCTCAACGAGGACGGCACGTTCAAGAGTGCTGACGAACTGCGCGACCTCTACGCAGAGGCGGGGGTTACCGGGGATGAGTCAACCATCACCTACTGTCGCGTCGGTGAGCGCTCCTCAATCGAGTGGTTCCTCCTCTCGGAGGTTCTCGGGTTCCCCGATGTCCGCAATTACGACGGCTCCTGGACCGAGTGGGGCAACCTTGTCGGCGCGCCGGTTGAGACAGGCGAAGAAGACGTCTGAGCTTCTGTCCTGTTCTTCCAACCTCCGACGGTAACCCGTTGGCACCAACTTTTTTGATGGTCTATTTGTGTATTGCATGTGTGATGAGTCATCCCAATCGGCCACCGAAGAAGGACACCGGCACGGTTTCCGCAGTCGTGTCGGGGCTGACCCGTCTTTCAGAGGCGTTCAAAAGGCACCTGAGGACGTGGTCGCGGCGGTACATCGCGATGCGCGTTGAGGCGCGAGACGGCGACCGGTAGACCCGTGATCGCGCTCAGGCGTCTTCGATTCTGACGGTCAGAACCGGGACCGGCGACTGCCGGACAACCCGCTCGGCGATGCTCCCGATCAGATAGTGATCCAGCCCTGTCCGCCCGTGGGTGCCCATCACGACAACGTCGACATCAGCCGTCTCGGCGTATTCAAGGATTGTCGCGTGGGGAACCCCCGATTCGACCGCTCGATCAACGGCCACGTCGTCCGGAAGTGCGGTCACGGCGGCCTCAATCGCCTGCTCGGCGCGGTCCCGTTCGGCGTCCGCCCAGGCCTCCTCACCGACGCCCATGCTCGGGCCTTCAAAGCGGTTACGCGTGTCCATCACGGATAGCACGTGGACCGTCGCGTCGTACCGCTGGGCGAGCGAGCCGGCGTGTTTGGCGACCGGGTTAACGCTGTCGTCTCCCTCGGTGGGAACCAGGATATCCTGATACATACACTGAGAGTGGGTTCGGTATCCGGTGGAGCCTCTTACGGGTCACGCTCCGATGCCGAGCGCCATGAGCAACAGCGCAGTTGAAATGACCGTGAAAAGGACGCCAACGCCCGTCTGGATCGTCCCGGTATCCAGTGCGTTCGAGACGTAGGGGGCAATCTGCCCGCCGAGGACGGTCGCTGGCACCGTGAACACAACCATGTTCCAGGGCGTCGAGGCGATGCTCAAGCTGTGGATCCCCGGGATAACAGTCCCGCCAAAGACGTGGACGAGCGAGGCGAGGATCGCCGTGCTCGCGACGACGATGTGGTTGGTCCCGATCGCCACCCGGGTCGGCACGTTCGTTCGGAGCTGGGAGATGATCCCGAGTTCACCGCTGCCAAAGCCGGCTAGGCCCTGGAACAGTCCACCGACGCTGTAGTTGGCGAACCGCTCGAGGTAGCCCGACCACGAGTACTGGTAGGTGCCACCCTCACGGTCGACACGCGTGACCGTTCCGTCATCCTCAAGACCGACACCCGCAGGGCCGAGCTTGTCGTCGTCATCGGGCAGACTCCGGTCGGTGCCGCCATTGGCGACTGCCTCTGTGGTATCCTCCTCTGTGGATTCGCCGTGGCTGAGGTCGGCCCGGAACATGAGGTATGCCGCCGTTAGCAAGGCGAGCCCGAGGGCGGCGTGAAACAGTGGTTCGGGGATGAAAAAGGACAGCAACGCACCCCCGACCACGAAGGGGATGCTGCCGGCGATGATGGTGAGTGCCAGTCGTCGGTCGACCAGCCCGTAGGAGATGAACGCGAACGTCGAACTCGATAGTCCGAAGGACTCGCTGATCAGGCTGACCTTGACAAGCGTCTCGGGCTCAATCGGGAAGGCCAACAGCGGAAAGATGAAGATGAAGAAGGGGACAAACAGCGCCGAGCCGCTGATCCCCACGGTGTTGACGGT
>JBKHFN010000076.1:0-6683 GCA_046540195.1 Salinarchaeum sp. | reverse complement strand
ATTTTTAGAGCATCCTTGCGCTGTATGGCGATTAGTGACCCGCTTCCCAACTACCCTAAATCTTCTGTGAACCACTAAACGCGGGCGACCTGCATACTATCGCCGCTGATAACGGCTTTCAGGACTGGGTCTCCGAGTACGAGTTCTACTCGCTCGGCGTCGAGCCGTTGATCCACTACCGCGGATCGTCACTGAACGCCGTCAGTAACAACGCCCTCATCCGAGAACGCGACTATACGCAGCGCTGGATGGCTGAAACGTCCTATTCGTCGGTCAAGCGCTCGCTCGGCGACGCCGTGCGAGCGCAGACGTGGTATCGAGAGTTCCGTGAGATCATCCTGATGTTCGCTGTCCACAACATCGAACATCTCTGTGACCCATTATGATCGCCGTGCCGTACCCCTATTCAACACAGCAGGTTTATTCAGCTCTAACACGCATTTGGACCTGTGTCCATCCAGTACACGCCGATCGGTACCGTTCGTTCGCCCTTCGAAACACCCGATGCTGTCGGCCACGATCCTGACGCTGAAGGAGCGATTGTTCTTGACGACACGTATGCCGCCGGCCTCAATGGGCTTACAGGATTTTCTCACGTTGTGATACTTGCCGATCTTGATCAGAGCGAGACATCGTCGCTGATCGCTCAGCCACCACATGCCGACGATGTGGAGGTCGGCGTCTTCGCCACCCGCTCGCCCCATCGGCCAAACGGCATTGCCGAAACAGTCGCCGAGATTCGCGCCCGTGATGGCGCTACGCTCAGCGTCCGCGGGATTGATCTCGTTGACGGCACTCCCGTGCTTGATCTGAAGCCCTACGTACCACGGGTGGCGCCGGCGGATGTTGAGACCGGATGGGTCACAGAGACGAGTTGAATCTCTCCCGGCGCCAAGGCGTGAGGGGTTCTCTCGCTTTCTTGACCTCCGCTTCGTCCCGAAGCGCCGATTCCCACAGTGAGACGGGAACACGGACCGGTCAGTATGACCAGCCTGCCGGCGGGCCAAGTCGCCGTTACACCGAATTGAGGAGAAAGCCACCGACGTCAGCCCGTGAGAGGTCACCTACGGGACTCTCCCTCAAACTTCCGTAACCGCCGGTCCAGAGGGCAGCGTATATGTGGGTGGCACCCTTGGACAGGACGAATGGCCGAGAAGGATCTTGATCTCCCAGCCGACCGTGAATCGCCGGTCGGTGCGCCCGTCGTCCGTGGGAACGAAGCTGTCGCCGGTGATCGTGCCGAGGACGCCATCCGATTTGACCCGGACGATCCCGACAGCCTAGAGCGCGCGACCGTGGAAATCCAGACGTTTGCCGAGATATCCGCGTCTGATGCCGAGCGGCTGTCGATCCTCCGCGGTGCGGCGGCGTGTGCCGCGCTCGTTCGGGGAGAGGGATCGTACAAGGCTGCCGCCAAACGAACGGACGTACCGGTTTCGTTCATCCGCAAGTGGGCGCGCGTCCACGACCTCCCACGGGCTGTCCGGGTCACTGTCGCGGATGGGGCGCTTGCTCCGACGGCAGCCAAGCATATCGCTCGTCTTGAGGGGCCGCTCCGGTACGACCTCACCTGGGCCACCCTCCAGCACGATCTGTCGGTCCGCGAGGTGCGGACACTTGCCTCCGCGCTCAAGTCGGGTGATGACCCCGACGCCGTCTTTGCCGCCCACGGCATCGACCTCTGCGGACTTCATCTTGAGTGTCCCCGCCCGGTGTATCGCGAACTCCACCGCCGGGCTGCCCTTGAGGAACGTCCCATTGAAGCGGTCATCGCCGATGCAATTGACGTCACCCTGTCCGAGGGTGAGGTCCCGGGGTGAGGCCATCCTTTAACTCTGCCGGTGGCGTAACGGCTACCCGGCCGGCCGAATAATTAATTCTGTGATCGACGTTATTAACTCACGAGCGCTGGCCACGATGATCGATAATGATGAGTCCTTCACGCTCGTTGACTCGCGGCCGGCCCACAAGTTTGAGGCATGGCGCCTTCCCGACGCGGTCAACTTTCCGTTTGGGGCCCGCGAATCGCTTGATGAAGCACAACTCGCCACGTTTCGTGACATTGCCGCCCCAGACGAGACGGTCGTTACGGTCTGCGGGAAAGGTGTCCGGTGTGTTCACCTTGCGGTTGAACTCGCCGGTGCGGGGTACGAGTATCTTAAGACCGTTAGCGACGGCATGTGGGGTTATCTTGACCTCTATGAGACGGCGACAGCCACTCTTGATGAGGACTATCGTGTCGTACAGTTCCAACGCCGCGGGAAAGGCTGTCTCTCCTATCTCGTTGGGTCACAGCGGACCGGCAACGCCATCGTGATCGATCCAACCCGACACACCGACCAGTATCTTGCCACGGCGGCTGAACACGGTCTTGAGGTCACGGCGACGATCGATACCCACGTCCACGATGACCACCTCAGCGGTGGCCGCGCGCTTGCTGATCGACTTGACGTGCCATATTATCTCGGTGTCACGCCTGAGCGTGAAGCGGCGATCGCCCACGAGCGTCTTGAGGACGGAACGACGCTTCCGCTCGGTGACGAGTCGCTCACCGCCATCGCCTTACCGGGGCATACCTCCGGCCACGTCGGACTCCGGCTCGGCGATCTTGCGCTATTCACCGGCGATGCCGTCTCATTGGATTCGATCGGTCGGATGGGGGCGCTTGCCGATGGTGATACCGAGACGGCGGTCACCGCCGCTCATCGGACGCTCAACACCGTTGTCGGTGAGTTACCAGGCGAACTGTCGGTATTTCCGGCGCACGTCCATCGCGCCGGTGGTCGATGGCGTACCGGCCACCCCGGAACGCTCGCGAGTGCTCCCCTCGGGCCGCTCCGGGACCAGCTTGACCCGTACGGGCTTGACGCCGAGGCCTTCGAGGCGTGGGCCAGGCCGATCACAACCGAGTCGCCCGCTGGCCACGAGACGATCGTTGAGGCCAACCGCGACGGCCGGGCGGTTTCGCCGGCGACGGCAACACGGATCGAGTCCGGTCCGAACGGGAACATTCTCTAATACACACGTTTCTCCGGAATGACTCCGCGGACGCCGCCGGTGGGATCCTCAATATCATCCTCGTATCGTGGAATCACGTGCCAGTGGAGGTGATCAATCGTCTGGCCGGCCGCTCGACCGTTATTGATCCCAATATTCGTCCCGTCG
Organism: Salinarchaeum sp.; assembly: GCA_046540195.1. Classification (GTDB taxonomy): domain Archaea; phylum Halobacteriota; class Halobacteria; order Halobacteriales; family Salinarchaeaceae; genus CAZFMU01. The sequence continues at coordinate 3,518 of JBKHFN010000076.1, read as the reverse complement.
GGATCGTACCGATCAACAATCGCCTCGTGGGCGGACCGGAGCACACGCGCCGTCTGTTCCCAGTCGATGTCGGTCAGAGTCTCAACGTGATGCTTTGGCACGACCAGAGCATGCCCCTCGGTCACAGGATGTGCGTCGAGGAAGCACAGGTGCGTCTCAGACTCTTGGATAACTGTCGCGTCGCGCTCGCCACGAATGATATCACAGAACACACACGAATCGATCGGTGCCATAGGCAATCTGTCACGGTTGTCTCGTTTAAATGGTGTTAATTTGGATTAAATTGGAGGAAGAGACGTTTAACGCGCCGAATTCGTGTTCACGACTATCCCGGATTATGTGCTTGACGGCATAAGGGGCAACTGCAATGCGCCCGATACGACTCGGTGCGATCGCCGTTGCAGCACTCCTCCTGGTCGGCGGAATCGCGGCCGTCGGGGCCGCCAGTCCGCCGGCACAGGCACAGCACAACGGCCCCGATCACGCGGGGCCCCCTGAGGAGATCGATGCAGATGACGACGAGCCTGGTGCACACGACGGCGCACCTGATGAGGAGGATGAACAAGAGCGCGATGACGAGACGGAACGGGAGCACGAAGCCGACGCGGACGACGACACGTCGGACGATCGTGAGGAAGAGCTAAACGATACGGACGACGCCGATACGGCAGAATCTGCCCCTCCGTCTGCGGCTCGTGGCCCTGACGAACGAGCTGGTCCACCCGCTGATGTCGCCAATCGCGCCGACAATGCCTCCACCCAGGTTGGTCCACCCGACGGACTGCCTGAGCAGGCCCCTGATCGCGTGAGTGACATCCACGACACGATTGAAGCGTTCTTGAACGGCTCAATCGACAATCTCGGCCCTGCGCTGGGGGATGCCTTCGAAAACAAGACAGACGCAGACTCAGATGACGCGATGAATGAGTCGGACACGGATTCAGATGGCATGATGAACGAACCGGACGACGATGCGGTCACCAACGAGACAACCAATACGAACACGACTGACGACGCCGTGACCAACGAGACGGCCGACTGACGACAACGCTCACTCGGATTCCAGCCTGCGTACGCCCGCGGCGGCCGTCTGCCGCTGTGACCTCGGTGCCATGCTCCATCTCTCACGCGGGGTCACTCCGGCCGACCGTGGGAAGACGCCTCTTTTTCTCCTTGTAATGTCGCAAGTCGATCACTGTTGACATACTCGCTGCAAGCCCGTTACCGGGCGATGGAAACCGCAAAGACCACTCAGTTGTAATCGACAGTCTACGATACGTTCGCACCGACCGCCACGGACGGTGGAACCCAATCAATCCATGAGCATTCAACAGGAGTTCGACGAGTGGGCAACAAGCGGCAAGGATCGCGGGATGGAAGAGCGCCACTGGCACACCGCCAAGCACGCGCTCGCCCGGATGCCGGTTGAACCAGGCGATACACTCCTAGACCTCGGCACGGGCTCAGGGTATGCGCTCCGGGCACTCCGTGAAACACAGGAGATCGGTCCGAGCGTCGGCCTTGACGGAAGCCCCGAAATGGTCCAGAACGCCCGCTCGTATACCGAGGACAGCGCACTATCGTTCATCCAGGGAGACTTTCATCACCTCCCGTTTGATGACAACAGCATCGATCACGTCTGGAGTATGGAGGCGTTTTACTACGCCCAGCAGCCCATCCGTGCCCTTGAGGAAATTCGACGCGTCCTCCGAAGCGGCGGGACGTTCTTTTGTGCGGTGAATTACTTCGAGGAATCGACCCACACGCACGCCTGGCAGGATGGCATTAGTGTTGATATGCAACGCTGGAGCCGCGCACAGTACCGGGCAAAGTTCCGCGAAGGCGGACTCTACGTTGCCACACAGGATACCATCCCAGACACCGAGGTTGAGATTCCTCCAGCAGAGGCCTTTCCGCTTGAGGACTGGGAGCGCCGCGAGGCGATGGTTGATCGGTACCGGACCTGGGGAACCCTGCTCACCGTCGGTGTCGCACCGTGAACTCCCCTGTCTCCCCGCCGCCTTCGGCGGCTTCTTGAGGAAGGGGGCTTAGCGCCTGATGTCAGCTAAGGATGTCCTCCTCCCGTGTCTGTGTAGCCAGTCACCGGAGTGGCGACTGCGAGCGCTCCGGACGTGACCCCAGTTCGATGTCAATCGTCTGTTCGCTCCCGTTTCGCAACAGGGTTACCTGGACTGTGTCACCGGGACGGGTCTGTAGAGCCAGGTAACTTGCCAGGTCCTCAAACGTGTGTAGTTCTGTATTGCCGAGTCGAAGCAGAACGTCCCCACCGACCGGCACGCGCTGACCACTGACAACTTGGGCTCGACTTTCGCTGAGGATATCCTCGGATGGTCCCCCAGAGACGGTATCAACAACAATCAGCCCCCGTGGCCGTGCAAGATCGTTGGCCTCGGCAATCGCCGGGCCGGCGGTCTGGAGTGACACGCCCATATAGGCGTGTTCGTAGCTGCCGGTTGTGATCAACTGCGGAATCACGCGTTGAGTTAGCGCTGCTGAGATGCCAAAGCCGATATTGTCGCCCTGTTTCGAATTGACAACGCCGAGCACTGTGCTCGCCTTTGTCATCAGTGGTCCGCCGCTGTTCCCGGGATTAATGGCAGCGTCGGTCTGGATCGCATCGGGGATCTGATAGCCGCTCGGGCCCGGAATCAGCCGGTTGATCCCACTGACCACCCCCGTGGTGAGTGTCCCATCAAGATTGTATGGATTCCCGACGGCAGCAACCTCCCGACCGACTACTGGCTGTCCTGCCTCAAACGGGAGTGGCGTTGCCGATGCTGGAATCGTCTCGGCGGTGATGGCGGCCAGATCGCTGTGGACATCCGTCCCACGCACCCGTCCAGTGGTCCAGGTACCGTCACTAAAGCGCAGATTGACTCGTGTGGTCCCCCCGACGACGTGGGCATTTGTGATAATGTGATGGTCGTCGTAGACGAACCCCGTACCCTGGCCTTCCCCCGTTTGGACGAGTACGACCGATGGGATGGTGTCTTCGTAGACCTGTGTGTAGGAGCTTTCGCCGTCTGAGTCGATCTCTGGTGGTGGTGATGCCGACTGCGCCGGTGGCGCACCCTCTAGTCGTGATGAGCTACAGCCCGTAAGTCCGGCCGTTATCGCCACTGCTCCTGCCTTGAGCACCTGGCGACGCGTGGCTGACTCCTCGGACATCAATATGGATACTCACGGCGATGCCGTTGTATATTTTTGGCATGTTGGTGCGGCAGGATCCAGAAGGTATACCCGAAGGAAAGAGTGTACTATCGGATATGATCTCCGTCCTCCTGGGGTTGGGACTTCTCGCTGCTGGCTTCGTCGGCTTCAACATCGGCGGATCCTCAACCGGCGTCGCCTGGGGCCCCTCGGTGGGCGCGAACATCATCAACAAGACATTCGCCGCGGCGATGATGACCGGGTTCGTCCTGTTGGGTGGGTGGACGGTCGGTCGGAACGTCATCGACACACTCGGAGGGGAAATCGTCCCGCAGACGGTGTTTTCG
>JBKHFN010000075.1:0-6730 GCA_046540195.1 Salinarchaeum sp. | reverse complement strand
GTTGATGAGATCGAGATCGACACCGAGCTCGGTGAGGGAACGACCGCTACCATCATGAAGTGGGCGACCTAATGACGTGTGATACCTCGATGGATGATATTGGCGTGCACGTTCGCGAGCACAAGCAGGTCCGCCGACAGCACGCCCGCACTGTTGCCATCGAGATGGCGGCCACCCTCGGGCTTGACGATGAGCGACGCCAGCGGATTGGCACCGGCATCGACCGACTGGCAACGATCGCGCCGGTTGCGCGCGTGCTCTCGGTTGAGGATCCAGCCACTGGCGACGTCGGCCTCCGACTGATCGCCACCGGCGCTACCACCGATCAGTCGGTTACCCTTGATGATCCCTCGGCCCCGCTTGGCCGAGTGGCCACCACGCTGACAGCGACCATGGCGAACGGCCGGCCATATTATGTTGCTGATAGCTGGCGCGATCGACCGGTGTCCGACGGCCGTTGTCCGTATGCCATCGGTGCCACAACACGGTCAGTCGCCGCCGACGAACCCAACGGCGACACCGTTTTACTGAGCCGCGAGGGGACAACCGCGACGGTTTGTGTCATTGATGGACTCGGACACGGTGAGGGGGCCAACCGGGCGAGCCGGACTGCTCGCGATGCCATTGCCGCTGACCCGACCCGGTCGATCGAGACCCTGTTCGAAGCGACCGAAACAGCGTGTCAACGAACCCGCGGTGTCGTGATGGCCATCGCCCAGTTCGACTGGGTCGACGAGCACGTCGCCTTCGGGAGCGTGGGCAACATTGCAACACACGTCGCCGGTGGCCCATCGGCGAGCTTTGTTGCACGACGAGGGGTTGTTGGCACTAGTGCGCCGACTCCGCTCGTCGCTAGCGGCGACTGGACGCCGACCGACCGGCTCGTTGCTCACTCTGACGGCGTGACCAACCGGTGGGACTGGCCTGATGTCGCCGACACCACGGGTGTTGATCTCGCCCGGACCCTCATACGGCGGTTTGGGGATCCCGAGGATGATGCGAGTGCGCTGGCCGTGACCGATCGCCAATCGACCACCGATGAGTAACGACTCCGAGTCTATCGCCGAGACGCTCGCATCGCTCGCCGAAACAGGCGACATTCCAGCGACCGTCCGCGAGCAACTCGAATCGATCGCCGACAGTGCGTGGGATGTCGAGACACACATCAAGGAACTCGAGATCAAGAACGAGGCACTCAACGCCGAGCTTCAAGAGACCAACCAGGGGCTCATCGAACTGACTATCGAGCTTCAGGAAGCCGAACGGCGATACCGGAGCCTCTTCGAGACCGCCGTCGAGGGGATCTACAAGACCGACCCGTCGCTTCGCACCTACGAACTCGCCAACCCGGCAATGGCATCGATTCTCGAATACGACGATCCAGCAGCGCTCAGAGACGCCGTCGCCTCGCTCAAGCAGGACGTCTTTGTTGACCCTGACCGGTATGAGGAGTACCGCAAGCGGCTGCTCACTGACGGCGAGCTTGAGGAGTTTGAGTACCGCGTCGAGACGGCCACGGGCGAGACGCGGTGGGTGTCGGACAACGTTATCGCGATCACCGCGGAAAACGATGACGAGGTTGAGGGCTTTCGTGGCGGTGTGCTTGATATCACCGAGCGTCGCCACCGGCAACGTGAACTCCGGCGGTTCAAGCGGGCGACCGAGGCGGCCGGACAGGCAATTTTTCTCACCGACCGCTCGGGGGAGATCAGCTACGTCAATCCCGCCTTCGAGACGATCACCGGCTATTCCGCCGAGGAAGCGATCGGATCGGCACCCGGCGAGCTGCTTGGCTCTGGTGAGATGACCCCAGCGTACTACCGGCAGATGTGGGAGACGATCGGCACCGGTGAGCGCTGGGAGCGGCGCGTGGTTGACCAGCGCAAGTCCGGTGAGTACTACCACGCCCACCAGACGATTGCGCCGATCACCGACGACAAGGGTACTGTCCAGGAGTTTATCGCAATCCAGGCGGACATCACCGAGCAGGTCGAACGCGAGCGGCAGGTCAACGCCCTTGACCGCGTACTCCGGCACAACCTCCGGAACGAACTCAACATCATCCGCGGTAATGCCGAGCGGATCCTCTCGATGGCCGATTCCGATCCGGCGATTGAGGGGGCCGAAAGCATCCTCCAGAGCGTCGAGACATTGATGAAAACCGCCGACGAGGGACGAGAAATCACCAAGTTCCTGTCGTCACGAACCCACCGGTGCTCGGTCGAACTGGTAGAGGTAGTCGAACGGGTAGCCAAGCAGGTCGAGGCGCAGTATCCGGAGGCGGTGATTGATCTCGACGCGCCTACAAACGCGCGTGTTCTTGCCGCCGAGCAGATCGATCGCGCCATTGAGGAACTCGTCACCAACGCGATTGAACACAACGACCAGTCTACGCCGACCGTAACCATCTCGATCGAGTTTGAGCCGCTCAACCAGGTCGAACAAAGGACGACCGCCGGCCAGATGGTGTCCTCTTCGCCCCGGCGCGGCGACCGTGAGGTCGTTCTTGTTGTCGAAGATGATGGCCCGGGAATTCCTGAACTTGAACGCCAGTTACTCGAGGATCCTGGGGGGGCCGACGAGCTGAGTCACAGCAGCGGGCTTGGACTCTGGCTGGTCTACTGGATCGTCCGCCGGTCGGGCGGTGAGATTACCTACGAGGATCGGTCGCCACGAGGAAGTCGTATCGTGATCCACCTTCCAACCCCGGATTGAGTCGCGCGACGAACGGTTCATGTGTCCCCTCAAATAAGCCCCATGTGTGAGCAGTGACTCAGACGACTCGCGTCCGGGCTGGGCCGACGGCGAGGTGCTCCGCGTCTGCCGGCCAGAACTGATTGACGTCTGTGACTGGCCGGCGTGTGATCGCTCTGCTGTCTGTGAGATCGAGGTGTCTGTCGACGGCTCCTGGGAGGCACACCGCATCTGTGAGCATCACCGGACGGTGCTCGGCGTGACCGTGGGCTCGCCGTAGCTCCTATCGTGTTGCCACCCGCCACTCCCGTAACGTGACGATCTCGCCGTCGAGATCCTCCGTCGGACAGTCCGTGCTCGCCCAGACGAACAGCTCGCCGACGGATTCGGGATCGCGTCCTTTGCCACCGGTGAGGTCCGTTGCGACAAGCCCCGGATCGACGACGCCGACGATCCGGTCGGTATCGGCCGAGAAGCCCCGGGCGAGTCCCTCGACGGCCGCCTTCGAGACGCCGTAGGCTCCGATTCCCGGGGTTGGCTCGCGGGCGACGGATCCGGAGGGAACAAGCACCCGTCCGTCGGCAGCCATCGTTGGGAGTGCCGCCCTTATCGTCGTGAACACACCGGTGACGTTCGTCTGCATGACCGACTCGAAGGCCTCCTCATCAAGATCCGGAAGCGGCGTCTTGCCGGTCGGGCCGGCCGTGATCGCCGCACACGGCAACAGGATGTCGATTATGTCGTCGATGGCGGCGACGCCGTGGTCGACCGCCTCGGGATCACGGACATCGACCGCGCGAACCGACGCGGTCCCGCCAGCCACCTCGACCGCCTCTGCGGTCTGTTCGAGGCCACCCTCATCGCGCCCCCAGAGATAGACCGTGTCGCCACGGGCGCCGAAGGCCGCTGCAGCCGCGCTTCCAAGTCCGCCGCTTCCGCCGGTGATGAGTACACGCATACGCCGTTACAGGGGGTCGGCGCGCGAAAAGGTTGGGGAAGCGGGCCGAGAGGGATTTGAACCCCCGACCGTCTGGTTAAAAGCCAGACGCTCTGCCGGACTGAGCTATCGGCCCTGTGCCGAATAGATGGCCCTTTGGCCCTAAACGCTTTCCAATCCGGGTCCAGGCCTGTCCGGAGATATCGACGACCGACGAACTGCCTATCGACAGAATCTTATGTGATATGCCCATGGCGTAGGTTATGCGCACCGTTGGGATCGACGCCGTCGAGTTCTGGACGGGCAATCTGACGCTCGATCTCCCGGGCACGTTCGCCTCGGTCAAGGACGAAGACCCGGAGAAATACACCAAGGGCCTCGGTCTGTACGCCAGTTCCTTCCCTGATGCCTACGAGGATATCGTGACCATGGGCGCAAACGCCGCCTACCGGCTCATGGACCGCAAGGACCTCGCGCCCGAGGACATTGGTCGGATCGATGTGGCCACCGAGTCGGCCTTCGACAACTCGAAGCCGGTTTCGACGTACATCGCCGGCTGTCTTGAGGAGGTCCTCGGCGGCGCATTCAAGCACGCCGACAAGGGTGAGCGGAAGTTTGCGTGCTTGGCCGGAACCCAGTGTCTCAATGACGCGTTTAACTGGATTGCGGCGGGCCGTAACCGCGAACGACCGGCACTGGTCATCACCACCGACACCGCGCTGTACGAGCGTGGCGATGCCGGTGAGGCCACTCAGGGGGCCGGTGCGGTTGCCATGCTGGTCGATGAGGACCCCGAGCTGGTTGCCCTCTCGCCCAGCCAGGGGGTTGGCAGTGCCGACGAGACGGACTTTCTCAAGCCAAACCAGCAGTTCCCGAGCGTCGACGGCCAGCGGTCCATCCAGGTATACCTCGCCCGCATGCGCGAGGCCCTTGAGGACTACAAGTCGGTCGCGGGGGACGTACACCCCGACGACCTGGCGTATGGGCCCTTCCACACCCCCTATCCCGGAATGGTCCGCAAGGCGGCCGTTCTGGCCTACCGGAACACCATCCGCGGCACCGATCTTGAGGCCGAGATTGCCGACGAGATCGGCACCCAGCCGCTGCCCGAGGACTTCGAGACCGAGGAGGAGTACAACGAGGCCATCCGGTCGTACACCGACCGACTCGCAGAGACCGAGCAGTACCGCGAGTGGTACGACACTCGTATCGACCCCACACTGCGGATCTCTAGTCGCGTCGGCAACTGGTATACCGGGTCGGTCCATCTCGCCCGACTCAGTGCGCTACTCGACGCCCTTGAGAAGGACCGCGAGATGATTGGCGAGGAACTGCTCGTCGGATCCTACGGCAGCGGGGCCCAGGCTGAGATCCACGCCGAGACCGTCCAGGCGGGCTGGCGCGCGGAGGTCGAGGCGTTGAACATCGAGTCACAACTCGACGATCGCTACGAGCTGTCCTTCGAGGAGTACGAGCGGATCCACGACGCGCATAATCACGACATCGACGCCGACATCGAGCCGCTAACGACGCCCAGCGGCGAGTTCGCCTTCGACGGCTGGGGGCCGATGGGCGAGCGTCAGTACCGGTTCGTCGAGTAACCGCCGAGCCTTCAGAGTCGGCTCTGTTCCTTCCCGCTATCTCGACCGACCGATAGACGAACCGCAGGAAGACTCATCTTGGCGCTTCCATCGCTTCGAAGGTCTTAAACGCGCACTCGGCGTGACTAACGCGTAGTAACCATGTCTGAGAAGCCCGCATCGATGTACCGGAACATCAGCCGGCCGCCGTACACCCGGCGGGAGTACATCAGCGGGATCCCGGCCTCGAAGGTCGCTCAGCACCAGATGGGCGACAAGCAGGCCGATCCCGAGGAGTACCCGGTCCAGATCAGCCTCCGTACCGAGGAAGAGGTCCAGATCCGCCACGGCTCGCTTGAAGCCTCGCGGCTGTCGGCCAACCGGTATCTCATCCAGGAACTCGGCGAAGGAAACTACAAGATGACGCTCCGGAAGTTCCCCCATCACGTCATTCGGGAGAACAAGCAGGCGACCGGAGCCGGAGCCGACCGTGTCTCAGAGGGAATGCGTCAGGCCTTCGGGAAGGTCGTCGGTACCGCCGCCCGCATTGAGGCCAACGAGCGCATCTTCACCGCCTACTGTGAGGTTGAGGATGCGCCCGCGGTCAAGGAGGCCTTCCGCCGGGCATACAACAAGATGTCTCCGCCCTGCCGGATTGATGTCGAGCGCGGCGAGCGTCTGCTTGTCGCCTGATGGATGCTCCGGCTAGCGGTCACCACCGACGCGGAGACCCGCGATCGGATGGCCGATCCGCTGGCCGACCGCGATATCGCAGTCGAGTATCTCTCGTGTTCTGCCCGACAATTCAGACTGACCGGGGCCGACCGCCCGGCTGTGGACCGTTTTGACGCTGGCTTCGTCTTTCCGGGCCGGCTGATGGAAGGCGGCGTCGTTGATGCGCTCTATGGAATCCCCTGGCTCAACGACCGCCAGACGGTTCTGCGTTCGCGGAACAAGGCGGCCGTTATCGCTCGCCTCGACGCTGCAGGGCTGCCCGTCCCCGAGACCATCCTCGTCTCGAATCCTGCCGACGAGACAACGCTCGAAGCGGCCTTCGAGGCAGTCGGCACACCGGCGATTCTCAAGCCCAACTCGACGACCCGTGGGACGGGTGTGCTCCGGATCGACGATTACGACTCCTTTCGTAGTGCTGTTGACTACCTCAAACTCGTTCACGACTTCAACGCGACCGGCGACAAGTCGTTTCTCCTCCAAGAGTTTCTCCCGGAGGCCCGTGACGTCCGGGTGATGGTTATCGAGGGGACTTACGTTGGGGCCGTCGAGCGCCGTCTGTCGACGGCAGCGCGCGAGGCTGGTCGGTACGTAACGAATGTCCACCGTGGGGCAACCGCCGAGGCGATCACGCCAACTCCGCGCATCCGGGCGCTCGCCGAACGGGCGGCAAGCGAACTCGACTTCGCCTTCGCCGGGATCGACCTCCTGGTTACAGAGGACCGAGCCGTGGTCTCGGAGACGAACGTCCGGCCGACGATCGACGCCGCCGACAAATATGTCGATG
>JBKHFN010000074.1:0-6796 GCA_046540195.1 Salinarchaeum sp. | reverse complement strand
GTTCAGATAACGCGATTACGGAGGTAATCGAGGTGCTTGGCGTTGTAGACGATCCGCACGCGGTCGGTCTCAGGCGTTCCGATGCAGGTCAGTCGGACGTTTTTCTGGCGGACTTCCTCGTCGCTGAGGATCTGTTGCATGTCCATGTCAACATCGCCTTCGACGAGAATAGCCGCGCAGTTGGCACACGCACCCGCACGACACGAAAAAGGCCAGTCGTATCCGGCGGCCTCGGCCGCCTCTAGAATATACCGGCCGGCGTCGACCTCAATTTCACCGTGGGTTTCGTCATCGAGGTCCATCTCGGCCGCCCGCTCGAAGTTCCCGGGGTCCTGTACGTCCCAGTTGTTGTCATCAACGACTTCGTAGTCGAGGTATTCTACTGTCGCCATCGTGTACCTTGTTGGCTACGCGGTGTTAACGGTGGCGGTGAGACACACTGATACGCATCGGACCCACACTGACACCAATGGGTCACCACACCTTCGAGAGCGCACACGCTGCCGGCCTTGAAGATCCCGAACGCTACAGCCTCTGCTCAAGCGAGGAGCTACTGTGGATGCTTGATGTATCACCGGAGGCGACGGTGATCGACCTCGGTAGCGGAACCGGATTTTTCACCCGCGATGTCGATAGCTTCGTTGATCGGCTGCTGGCAGTCGACATTCAACCGGTGATGCACCGTCATCACCGCGAACAGGGCGTACCGCCGGTTACGAGCCTCGTCGCCGCCGACGCCGGTACTCTCCCGATCGCGGGTGCCAGCGCGACAGCCGCCTACTCGACGGTGACCTACCACGAATACGGTAGCGTTGCAGTGCTCAAAGAAATCAAACGGGTCCTGCGCGACGGCGGTCGACACGTAGTTGTCGACTGGTCGGCGAACGGAATTGGTGACGAGGGGCCACCACTGTCCGAGCGATACTCGCTTGAGGAGGCGATTGCCCATCATCGCGACGCTGGCTTCGAGATTACCTTCCAGGCCGAGCGGCCGCGGACATTCGCGCTTGTCGCAACAATCTAACGTACCGCACTCGCCGCGCGGATGATCCGTCGTTCGCCGAAGGCTGGGCCAACGAGTTGCATCCCAACGGGCAGGCCATCGGCCTCTCCGGCGGGCACGGAGATGGCCGGGAGGTTCGCCAGATTCACCGGCGTGGTGTTGGCATCGGCGAGGTACAGCCGAAGAGGATCGTCAATGGTACTGCCCCGCTCAAAGGGGACCACAGGCATGGTCGGCGAGGCGATGACATCGACCGACGCGAATGCGTCGTCGAAGGACTTCTTGACCCACGCACGGGCGTCCTGTGCCTGTTTGTAGTACTTGTCCTGATAGCCGGTCGAGAGCGCGAAGGTCCCCAGCAGAATCCGTCGTTTGACCTCATCACCGAAGCCCTCGCGACGCGCTCGAGAGAAGGTCTCGTTCCAGTTGCCATCGAAGCCGCCGGAGTGGCCGTAGCGCACGCCGTCAAACCGGGCGAGATTCGAGGAGGCCTCCGACATCGCAATCACATAATAGGCCTCGACGGCGTGTTCAAGCGCCGGTAGAGAGATCTCCTGGTAGGTGGCGCCGCGATCCTCAAGCCGGGCGATGGCGTCCCAGAAGACCTCAACGACGCGGTCGTCGGCCCCTTCAAGCAGTTCCGTGGGCACACCGATGCTTAGTCCGTCAACATCGCCGTCGGCCGCACTCGCGTAGTCGGTCTCGGCACCGGTCTCGCGTGTGGTCCCGTCTTTCGGATCCGGCCCGGCGATGACATCAAGCAGCGTGGCGGCGTCCTCGACGGTGTCCGCGATCGGCCCGATCTGTTCGAGACTGTTGGCGTAGGCGACAAGACCGTACCGAGAGACCAGTCCATAGGTGGGTTTGATACCGACGACGCCACAGAAGGCTGCCGGACACCGCACCGATCCACCAGTGTCCGATCCGAGTGCGAGGGCTGCCTCCCCGGCGGCAACGGCTGCCGCTGATCCTCCGGAGGATCCACCTGGAACCCGTCCCGGAGCGGCCGGGTTTTCTGTCGGTCCGAACGCGCTTGTCTCGGTGGTCGTCCCCATGCCGAACTCGTCCATATTGGTCTTGCCGACGATGGTCGCCCCCGCCTCAAGCAGTCGATCGACGACCGTCGCATTGTACGGCGGAACATACTCCTCAAGCATGGCCGATCCGCAGGTGGTCCGGACACCCTCGGTGGAGATGTTGTCCTTGACCGCAACGGTCCGATCGGCGAGCGGGCCGTCAGCCTCCCCGGTGAGTTCGGTCTCCGTGATGAAGATGTTCTGGCTCATCGTATCATCCGGCGTCATCAGGACACCCGCGGCCCCTTGAAGTAGCCGTCCTCGCTGTCGGCGGCGTTCGCGAGCGCGTCGTCGTGTGAGAGCCCCGTCTCGACTTCGTCGGCGCGCAACACGTTCGTCAGTTCCGACTTGCGCTCGACCTCGGGAACCTCCTCAAGCGTTTCGAAGTACTCAAGGACCTCTTCGAACTGATCGGCAAACCGGTCGGGCTCGTCCTCATCGAGTTCGACTCGCGCGAGGTCGGCGATATGGCGCACCTGCTCGGGGTCGACGCGGCGATCACTCATACTCCGGACCACCGGCGGACTCGGAGTAAGGGTTTCGATCAGCCGAGTCGAGACACCCAAGACGCCGCCGCCCCGCGATCATACATGGAGACGACCCGTCACTTCGTGACCTCCGTCTACGTGGTCCATGACGGTGCGACACTGTTACACGAACACGATCGGCTGGGGCTGTGGCTGCCACCCGGCGGACACATCGACCGGGACGAGCTCCCACACGAGGCCGCCCTCAGAGAGGTCAACGAGGAGACCGGACTCGATGTCGACCTCGTCGCCGACGCTCCCGATATCGACTCCGCACAGGCACGAACCCTTCCTCATCCACAGCAGTTGCAACTCGAGGACATCAACGTCCACCAAGGGGATGTCGGCCACCAGCACATCGACTTCGTGTATTTTGCACAGGCGAATCACCGGCGGGTCGACCCGAACCCAGGCGAGCAGCCAGCCAGCGACTGGTCGTGGTTCGACGCAGCCGCCCTCGCAGAGCCACCATCGGATATGCCAGCGGACGTCTGTGCAACCGGTCGTAGCGCGATCGAGAGGGTGACCAAGGCGTGAGCTATCCGCCGAGGTACAGCTCGGCGACCTCCTCGCGTTCAAGCAGCGCCTGACCAGGCCCTTCGAAGCGGTTCTCACCCATGTCGAGAACGTACCCACGATCGGAGATCGCGAGGGCCTTCCGGGCGTTTTGTTCGACCATCAAAATCGCTGTGTCCGTTCCATCTCGGATCGACTGCAGGCGGTCGAACATGTCGTCAACAAGGTCGGCTACGATCCAACCGCTGCCGGAGCCCACCTCTATCCGCTGTTTTCGGAGGTGCCCGAGGAGACACCGCTAGCCCACCTGGAGGCGTTAGTGCTCGACGACCGGACGCTGACCGTCGGGGCCATCACGCCGCGACCGGACGCGCCCGACGCGCTTGCGGACATCGCGGCGACCGCCGTGTGGATCGCCGAGGACGCCGTCGTCGACGAGGCGTTGGGACCCCCCGCTGATCCAGTCGAGCGCCGCGAACGACTCCCGGCAGCGGTACTCCGGACGGCCTGAACCGCCCGTGGAGTTATGCCACTGAGCCCCAACAGAATGGTATGTCCGACCTCGCTGACCAGCCCGCTCCCGAGTCCCCGGCCGAACTGTCCCAGTCCGAGCGAGCGTCCTACGTCGAACAACTCGATGAGACGGTGTGGACGATCGAAGATGACCATCTCGTTGGGTCCCTTGAATTCGAGGACTTTGAGGGCGCACTGACCTTCGCGAGCACGGTCGGAGCGATTGCTGACGACCTCTGGCATCACCCGGAGCTACGCGTCACCTGGGGAGAACTCGAAGTCGACCTCCAGACTCACGACATCGGCGGGCTCTCAACGCTGGATTTCATCATGGCGGCCCGGATCGAACGGGCCTATCGGGAGGCGTGAGACCGAAGCGTTGTCCGGACCGGTCCATACCGGAACGAACGGCTATTACTGGCGCTTATCGGCCGGCCGTAGCAACCACCACGCGTGCCCGAGTGGCCATCGAAGACCGAGTGCCGTTTCCCAGTTACACCCCATGAGTCTACAGCCCCCTGCCACCACGCGCGTCGGCGCATCGCTCGACATCCGTATCGACCAGCCGGTTGAGGAGTTCGTCAGGCTGGTCACCGACCGGGGGCTCAAGCACGTTGAGCTCCGGTGGGAGCATCTCGATGTCACCGGCGCGCCCGATCCGGTCCACGTCCGCGAGCTGGCCGATACACACGATGTCAGCTTCACCGTTCACGGTCCGCACGTCGACCTCACACTAGGCAATCTCAACGAGCGACTCCGCGAGGCGGCCGTCGCGGAGGTTATCGACGCCCTTGAGTACGCCGCGGCGATCAACGCCGAGGGGGTGATCGTCCACGGCGGCGCCGCCAACGAGCGGTATCCGACACACGTCCGGGAGACCGCTCGACAGAATGCCATCAGGTCGCTCCGGACCTGCGCCGATCACGCTGGCGCAGTTGACGTGCCGCTGTGTCTGGAGAACCAGCGCGAGAAAGAGACTGAACGCCGATTCACCGCGACCCCGGAGCGGTTCGAGCAGTTTCTCGCGGACATCGACGCTGACCCAGCGGCATTACAGCTCACACTCGATATCGGCCATGCGAAGGCAAGCGGGATCGACTACCGGCGGTTCGTCGATCGGTTCGGCGACCGGATCCGAGTGGTTCATCTTCACGACAACGATGGGACCGGTGACCACCACGACCCGTTGCCGAGCTTCCGATCGGTGGTCAGGGAGATTCAAGCGCCGATCAACGTCCTTGAGATGAAGTCGCCAGCCGACATTGATCGGTGTTTATGAGTCGCCCGACGATCACGGTGGTCGTCGAACGGCAATGTCGTCACTTATTGTGCTCCGTCCGCTTGCGGGCGCATGGACGATTCGGTCCGGATCCTCCACGTTGACAACGACGCCGGATTCGCCGCCAGAGTCGCAACGACACTGGAGGAGGCCGACGAGCGCTTCGAGGTACTGACCGAATCGACGCCGAGAGAGGCCCTCAATCGGCTCACCGACGAGCCAGGGATTGATGCGATCGACTGCATCGTCAGCGAGTATGATCTACCAGAGATGGACGGGATCGTCTTTCTCGAAGCGATCAGCGATCAATTCCCCAATGCATTCGTTCCATTCGTGCTCCTGACAGACGCTGGGAGCGAGGCGGTCGCCGCCGAGGCGCTCAATGCTGGCGCCTCAAGTTACGTCCAGAAGGACGGCGAGGCGAACCTCGCGTATCTAATCTCACGCATCCACGAGGATATCCATGTTGCCCGGGCACAGGAGGCGCGCTCCCGGTTTGACACGTTGGTTGAGGCGCTCAATGATCCGGTCTACGTGCTCGACGATCAGGGGCGGTTCGTCTATGTCAACGACGCGTTCGTGGCGCTGACCGGATACGACCGAGAAGAGATTCTCGGGAGCGACCCATCGCTGATTAAGCGCGAGCCCGACCTCTCGAAGGGCGAAGACCAGCTCGGTGAGATTCTATCGGACGATGGCCCAGAGAGCATCACCTTCGAGCTCGATGTCTACCCGAGGGATGGCGATCCGATTCCCTGCGAGGATCACATGAGTGTGCTGCCCTACGAAGGTGAGCAGTTTCGCGGATCACTCGGGGTACTGCGAGACATCTCCGAGCGCAAGGCCCGCCAGCGGGCGCTTCGGGAGGCCAAAGAACACTACCAACTCGTCGTTGAGCAGGACCTCATTGGGCTGTATCTCGCGCGCCATGGTGATCTACTATATCACAACGAAGCCTTTGCCGAGCAACTCGGGTACCCAGCGGAGGCGAGCCGACTCGTCGATCGTCCCTTCCGGTCGCTCGTGGCCGTCGAGGATCGCGACCGCTTCGTCGAGAATCTCTGGAACGTCGAGGCCGGCAACGTCGAGTCGATTCGACAGCCATACCAAATGATAACGGCTGACGGCCAGTTTGACGAGGTTGAACTGCTCGCACAGGCCATCACCCTTGACGGCGAGTCGGCCGTCATCGGCACGCTTGTTGATGTTGATACCGATGAAGAACAGTACTGGGACCTTCGCCGCGAACGCGACCGCCTTGATGAGTTCACGAGCGTTGTTTCCCATGACCTTCGGAACCCGCTCAATGTCGCCCAGGGAAACCTTGAGATTGCCGCCGAGACGGACGACACAACGGCGCGCTCGGAGTCGATCGCCGCAGCGATGGACGCGCTTGACCGTATGTCCGAGTTACTTGACGATCTACTTTCGCTCGCACAGGAAGGCGAGACCGTCGACAGCCGCGAGCCCGTCAGTCTCCGGGCAGTAGCGGAGTCAGCCTGGGACAATGTCTCCGCGCCGGAGGCCACATTGAAGATGACCGCATCCGGGATGATCCTTGCCGATCCGACCCGGCTGAAAGGCGTCTTCGAGAACCTGTATCAGAATGCCATTGACCACGTCGGACCGACGGTCACGATCACCGTTGGCAATCTCAATGACCGCGACGGCTTTTATATCGAGGACAACGGCCCTGGCATTTCATCCGAGGACCGCGAGGAGATCTTCGAACGTGGATACACAACCGCTGAGGACGGCACCGGCTACGGCCTCGCGATCGTTGAACAGATCGTCACGGCCCATGGATGGCAGATCGACCTCGCTGAGGATAGCGAAGGTGGCGCACGCTTCGAGATCTGGAGTGAGGATCAGACAATGGCGG
>JBKHFN010000073.1:0-6817 GCA_046540195.1 Salinarchaeum sp. | reverse complement strand
CATGAACCGGATACCTTCTAGATGACGTACCCAATACTTCTGTGAACTACTATGCCGTCATCCACCTCAGGTCGCCAGAACCAGTCATGAGTCGAACGGCGACCGACGATATGCTTGCTGGCGACGTACTTCCCGTTGTGGTTCAACGAGGTGTAGAAGTCATCTTCAGCGGAGATTTGGGTGATGTACCACGCCGGCACGTCGGTGCCGGCGCGGAGGTCCTGTTTCGAAGCGACCTCTCCGTGGCTTCGCAGGTACTCACGAACAGCAATCTTATGAGACTCAGCCGTGTTCTCGCTATTGTCGGATCTGGTGCTAGACATACCATTGATCCGACTTCTAATCTAGTGAAAGTGACTATTCTAGACGCTAGTGAGTGACATCTGACGGTTATGAGCTAATTTCGAAACCGTGCAACGGGCTATGTTCAATCAAACCTCGGGGCGTTTCGCACCGAGCGAACAGGTGGATTGCAAACCGTAATATCCCAACGCTCGGGAATCCTCGTCCTTCAGGGCGGGGAGGATGTCAACCGCTGGTTGAGGAGATCGCTCCGCAGGCTTCACATCGGACTACCAGCGTCCCCTTTTGCTCTTCGAGGTGGGTGTCTGGCAGACCACACTCAGAGCAGATGACGAACCGCTCGGTGTAGGTCTCGATCGCATCTCTGACACGCCGGGCGGCGAACTCTCCGGTCAGCCGAGCGCGTCCACTTTCATCGATCTGGGCGGCCGTACCGAGTTCATTTTGGAGAATTCGCAGCACATGGTCGGGATCCCGCCCCAGTCGGTTGACCGTCTCCTGGAAGTTCTCGTAGACAGTAACGTTCCCCTCCTGACGCACCTGTGGGTCTGGCACCTCGAACCGCTCAGAATCGGCTTCGATGTCCGGTGTTGCCGCAAGTGCCCGGTCTAGTTGTTCGTCGTAGTCCATACATGTGGTTGGGGATGCGACGGAAAAACCCTTTATAGAGGGGTGGTGCCGTGTGGCACGATTTACCGACGATTCATGTTAACGATAGCCAAGGTAATAATATAACCCCGCAGCCACAACAGGTGGTCGTATCATGAAGAAGCAGGAGCTTATCCATCTCCATGGACTCCTCGCAGAGGTATCGAACGACCTGGCAACCTATCACGACGTAACCTTTGAGCTCGCTGATTACGAGTCACTCGGCGTCCGACCGACATCGATCCACCGGTCGAAAACAGACCACAAGGCGGCTGTTTCGACACTGGCCGACGAACTGACCGAGGAACTTGAAGCGGTCGCCACCGAGACGGAGCAGGTCACGGCGACCGCCGACTGATTCGCTACTGCTGATACTCAGCCGACCCGTCGTACTGTAATACCCCCAGCTGCAGGACTGTTCGCGATAAGGATTGGCCCGCAGAGCGTAGGGCAGCATTGTGGGGCCCTTCCTCGGTGCTCGCCGGGAAGCGTGGCCGCTTCTCCCTCTATCTCCGATGCGACCGTTGGTGGCCACTATTCAGTATTAGGCGAACAATTCGGCGTGAGCCGGCATTCTACGGGAAGCCTCGGGGTCAAGCCCCGAGGCGGTTCACTGCCGTCAGAACTGAAAAAAGAACTTGTACTCGCGACAACTGCGACGTGCGAGTCACACGGTCGCACCGTCGGTGCCTGTGTCCTACCGCGTCGACATTCCTTTCGGCCGTTGCGTGTCGCTCCCGGCTGGACGTCGGAACTCCCTGCGGGCTAGATCGGTTCGGCTGGTCAGGGGAATCCCCGATCCCTCAGAACGTGGGGCCGGGGGCTCCATCTCAAAAGATAGCTGAGTGGCACCCGCGGGCCCAATCAGTCAATGAGATCCTCGAACTCCGGGAGTACCTCCTCATCGTCGTCGTCGTCGGCCGGCGTTGACGACTCCGCCTCGCGTCGGCTCGTGGCGGCTGACTCCTCCTCTTCTTCGTCCTCTTCGATTACCTCAACCTCAAGAACTTCGAGCGGAATATTTTCGAGGCACTGGCCGATCTCCTTGCGGGCGATTCGGGAGGCGTGTTCCTCGCGCTCGACGTTGAACACCGTCATCTCCAGTTCGAGGGCGACCAGACTTTCGTCGGCGGCGATGAATGCGGGTTCAAGCTCCTCACCGCAGTGGGGACAACTCCGCGAGCCCATGTTGATCTCGACGTAGTTGAGATCGGGATTGAGCATCTCGCCGGTCTTCGAAATCGCGATCCGAACTGCCTCGTCGGGTGTTTCGACATCGTATACCGGCACCGCCGCCTCTACGACGACTCTGCAGTTCATGGCTGTCCGATGGATTTCCCATCGAACAGTATGAATGTTATCATTCTTATTCTGACAGATGGGCGCCAACAGGTTCATACGCGGATACTCGCCGACTTCGTCCGTGACTCGCCGTCTCGTCGTCGGTGCTCTGATGATCCTCGCGCTCGCCTGTGTGGCCGGTCACGCCGCAGCGACACCCCCCAGCACGCCGTCGACACAGGCGGAGATCACCGCTCTCTACCCGAATCCCGTCGCCTACGGTGACGCGGGTGAGTTCGTGACGGTCACGTTCCCGACCGCGACCGATACGACCGGCTGGACGATCAGCAACGATGCTGGAGCCGCTGTGCGTCTTCCGGCCGGAACGCACACCGGGACGGTCACATTCGCGTTATCATCCCCGCCCGATGCGGCCCCCGGTTCAGTCACGACCGTCTCCGGCCACATGCACCTCACCAACGACGGTGATGTGATCACCCTTCGGACCGCTACCGGTCGTACTGTCGACACGGTCCGATACGGCCGCGCACCGGAGGCCGATCTGTACCGCCCAGAAGAGGGCTGGGAGCCACTCGGTGCGACCGCATTCGACCCAGCGGTACACCCTAATGCGACCGTGACCAGTTTTCTCCTGCCGGATGCCCCTGAGGTCGTGGCGTCGACACTTGCCGATGCGGAGGATCGACTCCTCTTGGGAGGCTATACGCTCACCTCCCAACGTGTCAGTGCCGCGCTCATTGATGCTCACCGCCGGGGTGTCACCGTCGGTGTCGTCCTCGAGGGGGAGCCTGTTGGCGGCGTCACCGAGCGACAGGTCCGTGTGCTTGATCGGCTCACTGCCGCCGGCGTTCCCGTGACGGTGATTGACGGTCCTTACGCGCGGTATCAGAACCACCACCCGAAGTATGCGGTTGTCGATGACAGTGCACTCGTCCTCACCGAAAACTGGAAACCGACCGGTGTCGGTGGCCGATCGAGCCGTGGGTGGGGTGTTCTCGTACACGCGGCCCCGTTTGCCGACGCACTCGCTGAGATTCACGCCGCCGACACCGGCTACCGTGACGGCATCGCGTGGACAGCGCACCGCGAGACACTCACCCCGGTCGCCGCCGCCTCTGCCAACGATACCTTTTCTTCTCGCTTTTCCCCCGAGAGAACACACGATAGCCGTGTCGAACTCCTCGTGACACCCGACAACGCCGATACCGAACTTCGTCGGCTCCTTGCCGGCGCACAGGAGTCAATCTACATCCAGCAGGTCGGTGTCGACCCGGAGTTTAGCCTCCTCAACGAAACACTCACCGCCGCGCGCCGCGGGGTTACTGTCCGTCTGCTATTGAGCAGCGCTTGGTATGCCGAGGCGGACAACCGTCAACTCGCCACAGATCTTGAGCGTCTCGCGACGCGCGAGCAGTTGGATCTTGATGTTCGGCTGATTGACCCCCGTTCCCGGTTTGCGAAGAGTCACACTAAGGGAATCATTGTCGATGAGCGCCACGTCGTTGTCGGGTCACTCAACTGGAATCCAACGGCGCTGTATGACAACCGCGAGGTGATGGTTCAGGTGACTGATCCGGCCGCCGGAGGGTACTTCACCGCCGCATTCGAGGCCGACTGGCACGGTGGTCAGTCGGGACTTCCCTATAGCTTTGCCGGGGCTATTGCACTCGCGTGGATTGGTACCGGAACGTTCCTCGTGCGTCGACTCCGGTGGGGAACGCCGGTCGATACCGACGAGACGCCCCGGCTGTCGCTGTGAGAACCTCTCTCAGTCGGTCTGACCGGAGCCGACGGTCGTGTCAATCGCTGCGTCGGCCATCTTTTCGGTCAGCGAGTCCAACACAGCCTCGCGGCGACCCGAGACGAAATTCAGCGAGCCGACGACGAGGTGGCCACCGCCACTGATTCCGCCGCCAACGATCCCATCGTCGAGTTCTGTCACCATCTGTGGAATGTCCAACCGGACGCCGTCACTGCGCAGTACTGCAAAGTCAGGGCCGTATCCGATCGTGATCGCCGGCGTGCCGTGTTCGTCGATCATCCGATCGTGGATCGCCCCTGTCGTCGTCCCTGGTGCCGGGTAGGTGAACCGTCGGGCGTAGTTGTCGACATCGATCATATAGAGGTCGACCCCATTTTCGAGCGTCTGGTGATCGACGTGTGGGATGGCGAGCTCAAGTTGCTCTTCGGTGGCGGCAGTCGCCTGTGCGGAGAGCAACTCGATGAGCGCCTCGTGTCGCTCCTCGTCTGAGGGAAGTCCCAACAGGTCATCCATAAGGTACCGGCCGGTATCATACCGTAGCCAGTAGGCGGTGTAATCAACGGCATCGACGATCGATTCGAGATCTGCCTGATCGTATCCCGCCTCGGCGGCCAACGCGAGATAATCCTCCATTGCCTCCGCGCTTGAGCGGTCAGCAAGCCCGGCGACGGCCGGCAGATGACGCACCGTATCCGAGAGCTCTGGGGCGATCATCCGTGCAAGTTCGACACACATCATCCCTGTGGTGACCCGGTAATCCTCGCCGTACAGGTATGGATTGACGTGCTGATCAAGCAGGTCGCCGACCGCCCCGGGGTCGGGATGGTGGTGGTCTACGGTGATGATCGGGACGTCGTAGTGGCGGAGCGTCTCATAGGCGGGAGTGTCCTCCGCGGTACTCCCGTTGTCGAGCATTAACACCAACGGCAGCTGCTGTCCGTGCCGGCCCCGGTCCTCAAGCGCCTGTGCCAAATCGCGCGTCGAATCCTCAAGCTCGTAGAATGGCGCCTTGCTCGGGAGCCGTCGGATGAGATGCTCCGGTGCGTCATCGTCTTCGTGATGGGCCCTTGCAAACGCCTCAAGCGCCCGATGTACCGGAACACTCGCACAGAGTCCGTCACCGTCGGCGTGGTGTCGGATCCAGATCGGCCGTCGATCGAGAATACTCCGACGGAGTTGCTCGGCGACCGGCCGGAGCTCGTCGATGAGGGCGTCAAGCACCGGCCAGTCGACCAGCGGATCGATTGACTCCGGAGCGGCGGTTGAGGACACCCCCGTCTCGATGCGCTCGACGACCGTTGCCCGTTCATCATCATCGAGTGGTGTCACCTCCTCGATTTCGAGTTGGTAGTCCTCGTCGTGCTGTTCGACCGTCCCGGTGACGCGGACAAGATCACCTTGTTCGATCTCGGGACGGGCCCGGACGCCCGGATCGGTGAAGGCTGTCGCCGGTGCTGTCCCGGTCCCGTCCTGCACGTAAAAGACGGTCGGACCGCCGGTCTGGGTGATCTGGACAACGCGTCCGTCGATTTGCACCTCCTCGCCGACGTGCTCCTCGAGTGTCTCCGCGGTGATGTGTGGACGATCAGACTGTATATCGAGTGTTTCAAGCGACGCTTCCGTGAGCTCGATGTCGTGGTCGCGAAACGATAGGTCTCCGTCGTCGCGCTGTGCTTCGAGAGTGACGACGATCTCGTCGCCAACGCTATACTCGCCCGTCAGGTTCGACTCGTGAATGAGTCCCGAGACCGACTCCGAGAGATCGACGAACACTCCATACTGGACGATGCCGTTGACCTGTGCCCGATACGGCTGTTCGGGCTCAAGATCGTCGGCCGTCGCCTCGGGAGGGAGTGCATAAACCACGTCGCCGTCGGCTGTAGCCGTCATGTTACCAACGAATTCGCTGTCGCCCGGTAAAACCGCTTTGGGATGTCGCCCCGGTTGGCCTTCGAAGCGCCTTTGCCCGCGTCGATA
This sequence comes from Salinarchaeum sp., assembly GCA_046540195.1. Lineage (GTDB taxonomy): Archaea > Halobacteriota > Halobacteria > Halobacteriales > Salinarchaeaceae > CAZFMU01. The sequence goes on along the minus strand of JBKHFN010000073.1, from coordinate 825 downwards.
CTGCACACAGTATGGGTCTGTTCGATGGGTGGTTTCGCTCGCAACCGGTCATTGGGATTGCTGAGGACACTCTGCGGTTCGCGCTTGAGGCGAGCGAACAGACCCACCCGAACGAATACATGGGCCTGCTCCGCGGGACCGATGCCGACGAACTGGACGTGGACGCCGACGGTCAGGTGATCACGGACGTCCTTGTGATTCCAGGAACCGAAAGCAATAGCGTCAGCGCGACGATGCGCTCGAATATGGTGCCAAACGACCGGCACGCCGTTGGATCGATCCACTCACACCCCAACGGCGTCCTCCGGCCGAGCACACAGGATCTCCAGACGTTCTCTCGCGGCGAGGTTCACATCATCATCGGAGCACCCTATCATCGCGACGACTGGCGGGCCTTCGATCCCGACGGGACTCCGACCGACCTTCCGGTGCTTGATGTCGAGGTGCCTGAAGAGGAAGAACTCCTTGCGTTTGACGAGGAGGATCTGCACCGATGACCACCGCGCTTGCACAGGGAACCTTCGATATTCTTCACCCCGGTCATGTCCATTACCTCCGGGAGGCGGCAGCAGCGGCCGATCGACTCCACGTCATCGTCGCACGGACAGCCAACATTGAGCATAAGGCCCCGCCGATCATTCCGGCCGCACAGCGTCGAGAGATGGTTGAGGCGCTTGAGGTGGTCGATTGGGCGCACCTTGGACAGACGGGCGATATGTTACAGCTGGTTGAACGGATCGATCCGGATGTAATCGTCCTCGGACACGATCAACACCACGACGAAACGGCTCTCAAAGAGGACTTGACGCGCCGAAATATCGACTG
>JBKHFN010000072.1:0-6883 GCA_046540195.1 Salinarchaeum sp. | reverse complement strand
CCACGCGCCCGGGTGCAAGTATTTCGAGTGCCGAGAGATTGAGATCGACGGATGATGATACGTCGACCGGGATGAGCACGCCGTTAGGATCTGTCGCCATACTCGTACTACGGAGAAGGGAGCACTTCAATCTCCCATGTTCGATGCTGATGGTGCAGGCGGGTTTTTATACTCGATGCCCCAAGCGGTGACTGGTGACGAGTACCACGGCTTCGGGCGAACTTGATCGGACGATCGGGTTTACCGGCGCGCTCACGATTGGCACGGGAACGATGATCGGGGCGGGGATCTTCGTATTTCCCGGACTGGCCGGCGGACGGGCAGGGCCTGCAGCCACACTTTCGTTTCTCATTGGCGCCCTGATCGCGCTGCTCGTCGCACTGCCCGCGTCGGAACTTGCGACTGCCATGCCGAAAAGCGGAGGCGGTTACTATTTCATCTCGCGCGGTCTCGGAACGCTTCCCGGTGCAATCGTTGGAATTGGCCTCACCTTTGGACTGATCTTTGCTTCGGCGTTCTATCTCGTTGGATTCGGCCAGTATGTCGCCGGGATCCTACTTGAGGCCGGCATCGTCGACAAGGTGACGGTCACGGTTGGGCCGGTGCCGCTCGGAATCGGCGTCGGTGTCGTCGGCGGTGTGGGTTTGACGGCGATGAGCGTCCTCGGAACGGAGAATGCCGAGACGCTACAGAACCTCGTCGTTGGTCTGTTACTTGCAATCCTGGTCGGGGTTCTTTCAATCAGCCTGATTGATTTACTTGGGGTGCGCGGCCAGGCGGACCTTGGGAAGTTTACCCCACGGGGATACCAGACCGTGCTGCCAACGGCGGCACTAGTGTTCACCTCGTATCTTGGGTTCGCTCAGATCGCGACTATCGGCGAGGACATTGTTGCCCCTGATCGGACGCTGCCTCGGGCTATGATCGGCTCGGTGTTCATCGTCGGGATCCTCTATGTGGTCACTCTCTTCGTTACCGGGCATACGTTTACCCCAGAAACACTTCGACGCTTCGGGGAGACGGCGACAGTTGAGGTTGCCCGCACATACCTTGGTCTTCCGGGAGCGATAATCATTCTCTTTGCAGGCCTGCTAGCGACGATTTCAAGCGCGAACGCGTCAATCCTCAGTGCGTCACGGGCGATGTACGCAATTAGCGCCGACCAGCTTGCGCCCGAGGCTGCCGCCACGGTTAACCGACGCTACGGCACGCCACACTTTGCACTGTCATTTGCCGGTGGCCTGACGGTCCTCTTGGTCGCCTCGGGCCGCACGGCAATCCTCGCGGAGGTCGCATCGTTTCTCCACCTCGTTATGTACGGTCTGCTCTGTGTGACACTGCTTGCACTTCGCCGTCGGAATCCACCGTGGTACGATCCGGCGTTTCGCTGTCCGGGCTATCCGGCCGTCCCAGTGGTCGGTGCGCTCGCAAGCTTTGCCCTGCTTGCGTTCATGCAACCGCTCTTGCAACTTCTCGGCGTTTTCCTTTCGATTGGTGCGGTCGCGTGGTATGGCTTTTATGCGCGAGGGACGAACTTGCGCGGGAAACGGTGACAATGAGCTTTGAGCCGACCGTGCTCGTCGCCAGCCGACTCGACGAGCGTGACGAGCACCCGTCGATCTCCGCGGCCCTTGCTGATTTTCTCGCCCCAGTACCGGTCACACTGGTGGGCCTGTATCAGGTCCCCGATCAAACGGCTATCGAGCAGGCTCGCGAACAGTTCGAAGCCGAGGCGCGTGGCCGGCTTGACGCGCTTGCCGACCCATTTCGGGCCACCGGAGCAGATATCGAGACCCGTCTCACCTTCACGCATGATCCCGCAGAAACGATCGCGAAGATCGCCGCCGACATCGACCGTCTCGCGGTTCTTCGCCCCGGCGCCCTTGACGCCGTCGACCGCGTTTTGATCGCTGTTCGGGGGTGTATCAACGTCCCGGCCATCGCGACGGTAGCCACCGCCTTACTTGCGGATACCTCGGCGGCGATTACGCTCTATCACGCGGCCCCGGCTGACGCCGATGAACGCGGTGAGGACCACTACGGAACGGGCGAACAGGCGCTTGATGCGACCGAACGGGCCCTGATCGATGCCGGAATTGCGCCACAACGGCTCAGCCGGACCATTGAACGGGCTGATGATCCGGATGCCACACTCATCGAGACAGCCGCGAACTACGACGTTCTCATCATCGGTGAAGACCAGCCAACGATTGCCGATCGAATTTTCGGTGAGACCCACGAGCGGATCGCCGAGCAGCTCGCGCTCCCGGTCGTGATCGTCAGACGCCCGACAGACAAACTGCCGGATGACACCAACCCGCAGTAAGAAAACTTATGTCGGATGCTTCGGAACTCTTTACCGGAGACCGGAGGGGCGTTTCGGGTAGGGGTACACGCACGCCACTCCGGTTCACGAATCTCTCGGAACTCACACCTGTGAGCAACAGCTATGGAGTATGAGGAATGGGTACCGGCCTACCGGTCGGTGCTTGCCGCATTCGGATTCGACCAGGCGGCCGACGAACGGACCCGCAACCGACTGGCGACACTCAGTGCCAGCGCCGACCCACTGGTTGTTCCGCCAGCGACACTCGATGGGGCCCGGGTGGCAATCGCCGGGGCGGCCGATTCGCTTGAGACGGATATCAGGTCAAGTCCGACGAACGACAGGATTGTCGCGGCCTCCGAGGCCGGCCACCGACTGGCGGCGATCGGCCATCCTCCCGATCTGATTGTCACCGATCTTGATGGTGCTCCGGAAGCAACGCTGTCGCTTGCCCATGAGGGCGTTCCGGTCGTGATCCATGCCCACGGGGATAATCGCGCCGCAATCGACCGGTGGGTTCCTGAGTTTCCGACGGGGACGATCCTCCCAACGACGCAGGCGGCGCCGGTGGATGCCGTCCAGAACTTTGGCGGATTCACCGATGGCGACCGTGCCGCGTTCCTCGCCGATCATTTTGGGGCTGCCAAGTTGGTGTTTCCGGGGTGGACGTTTGACGATCCGACGGTCGGTGCTACCAAGGCCGAGAAGCTTCAGTGGGCCGCACGGCTGTTGTACTGGCTCGAAGTGCGACGTGACGATCGATTCAGTATTCTGGATGGCCGGCGCGACACGATCACGCTGCCGTGGCTTTGAGTCGATCTCAGACCGACGACGGTTTCTCGTGGATCGTGAGGGTGATCTCCCGAGACTCGCCTTCGAGATCGGTGACGACACGGCCGACGATGTTCTGGACTTCCTCGTAGATGAGCGGCTTGACACGATCGACGACCCAGTCGACGGATACCAGCGAAGGAATATCCACCAGGTCGGCTGTCAGCGAGTCTGGGTCAAAGGCAGCGACGAACCGAACGCGACTGGCTGTCTCGCGCTCCGGTGGCGCTTCTGCTGGAGCGGGGGTAACCGCCCAGTACCCCGACGCAGCGAGTGCTCCGAGCACCTCCCAGTCGATGCGCTCGGGGGCATCCACCTCGGTGACCCGCGAGCGGACCGTATAAGAGAGGCGCCACCAGGCAAACTGAAGATCGTACTCTGTGCCTGCCCCACCATCGCCGTGTTGATCGACCCGCTCAAGATATGTCGAGTACCTAGCGTAGCGGGGAAAATCAACGAGAAACTCGAAGATCTCCGTGGGCGGCAGATACACGACGGTGCTAACTTCGACGCGGTCCACACAGGTTTTTTCGGGGCGATCCTCTTCCGTGTTTGGATCACTCGGCTTGCGAGAAGGTCCCGAGACTCGCCTGTCGGCCGGCGGTCCGCTCGACATTCGACTGCACCTCGTAGCCGACGAGTGCTCGGAGGTCAACGCCGTAGGTCGTATCACCGACAGCCAACAGTAACACCCGACCCTTGGTTCCCCGGACTCGACCGTCCGCTCGCGTGTCAGGGATCGGTGCGTGTTCGAGATCCAGCCCGTAGTCGAAGCGATAGGTATCGATCGGGTCGAACCGATCAAGGTGCCGACGCCAGACCGTCTCGTCGACCGTCCGGTGGAGCCCGCTGAGTTTTGTCGCGGTACGCACCCGGTCGGACAGCCGTTCGGCGAGTGTCGCCTCTCGGCGGCGGGCCAGCCGGCCGTCGGCGAACGGCTCAAGATAGGCCGCTCGATCGGCCCCCTGTTCACGTAGTCGGTCGCGCAACCGGCTGATCTTTGTCACCCCGACCTTGATCACGTCGGGAGCGAAGACAGCGAGGTACAGGGCGTGTGGCTTCTCGCAGTTTACCAGTGGCTTACTGCACTGGCCCCGACAGCGGGCACAGGGCCACCGGTCGGTGTGGTGATCGCAGTATGGGACGGCCGATGCCGTACAGCGGGTGTGTTCTCCGGCGATAATCCGTCCGGCACAGTGACGCTCGCCGAGACGATAGGAAAGCGTCGTCCCGGAGACGAGCGACTGACGGATGAGTTCACCATCGTCGGCAAGCACCAGCGCTGGCCCCGTTTCGCGGATAGTCGTCTCGTACCCGACAATCTGCACACCGGAGTGAGTCGGACGCGAACAATCAACCTGCCGAATCCAGCCGTCTTCAACGAGGACAATTATTTTACCAGCTGTAGCGTCTATTTCATAGCCAATGAAGCCGGGAGTGCCCCGAGACGACGACCGACGTCGGCCGGCGAGTGTCTCACCCCCGGAGTGGTTCAAGACACAGGCGACCGCGCGAACCCCGGAGCTTCGCGACGAGTTCAACGACACGTGGCCCGAGTCTTGGCAGGCCGCCGCAGACCTGCTGACCTGGGAACAACCCTACGATACCGTGCTCGATGACTCCAAGGTCCCGTTTTACCGGTGGTTTGCTGGCGGACAGCTCAATGCCTCATACAACTGTGTCGACCGGCACGCCGGATCTGGACGGACGGCCATCGAGTGGGCCGGTAACCTCGGCGAGACGCGATCGTACACGTATGCCGAACTCCAAGATGAGGTCGAAGCGCTTGCCGCCGGCCTCCGTGACCTCGGTGTTGAGGCGGGAGACATCGTCACAATTTATCTCCCCATGATCCCGGAGTTGCCGATTGCCATGCTCGCCTGCGCCCGCTTAGGGGCGCCACACTCGGTGGTGTTTGCGGGGTTCTCAGCGAACGCGCTAGCGACCCGAATGGATGCCGCCAACTCGGAGTACCTGATCACCTCTGATGGGTTCTACCGGCGCGGCGACGCCATCGCTCAGAAGCGACGAGTGGGCGACGCGCTGTTACAACTCGATCATGATGTCTCGGAGGTCGTAGTCGTTGACCGACTCAACGAGGAGGCCTCCCGAGATCTCTTCAGCGGCGAGCGTCCCTATCGTGAACTCGTTGATGCCCACGCGGGAGCAACTGTTACCCCGGCCTCGCGGTTGGCTGATGATATGCTGTTTTTGATGTACACCTCGGGCACGACGGGCAAACCCAAGGGGGTGACCCACGCCGTTGGTGGCTATCTCGCACAGGCGGCGTGGACAACCCGAACGGTCCTTGATGTGACGCCCCAGGATACGATTTGGACGAAGGCGGACATCGGCTGGATCACCGGTCACACATATGCGGTATACGGTCCGCTGTCGGTCGGGGCGACCACACTGATCTATGAGGGGGCCTCCGATACGCCAAACCGCGAACGCGTTGAACGGCTGATCGAATCCCACGGCGTTGACGTGTTTTACACGTCAGCGACCGCGATCCGCTCAATGATGAAGCGTCGTCCACCAGAGGCCGACCACGATCTCTCGTCGTTACGACTGCTGGGCTCCGTTGGCGAACCCATCGGAACCGATGCCTGGTGGTGGTATCACGATGAATTCGGTGGAGGCGAGTGCCCGGTTGTTGATACCTGGTGGCAGACCGAGACCGGTGGGATCTTAATCACCACGCTGCCGGGCATCGATCAGATGAAGCCTGGGGCCGCTGGACGGCCGATTCCTGGTGTCGATGCCCGGATCGTCGATCCGGACGGTGACCCGGTTGATGCTGGACAGGCCGGTTATCTGACGATCCATCGGCCCTGGCCGGGAATGGCCCGGACGATCTTTGGAGACGATCAACGGTTTATCGAGGAGTACTGGCAGCAATACTCGGACCCGGAGAACGACCGATGGATCTACTACACCGGCGACGGAGCACAGCGTGATACAGACGGGTACATCAGACTGCTCGGCCGGGTTGACGATGTCATCAACGTTGCTGGAGGTCGACTCCGGACGGTTGAGGTCGAATCGGCGATCCTTGACCTCCCGGAGGTCGCGGAGGCAGCGGTCGTTGGCGGACGCGAGGACACCGGACGAACGGTTGTTTTCGCGTATGTCACTCCTGCTGACGACGCTGAACACTCCCGCGAATCGCTACGGGAGACTGTCAGACAGCGCATTACCGAGTCGGTCGGGACCATCGCTGATCCGGGCCGGATCGTGATCACCCCGGACCTTCCGAAAACACGCTCTGGGAAGATCATGCGCCGACTGCTTGAGGACCTCTCGAATAACGACGAGTACGGCGATACCTCCGCGCTCCGAAATCCCGAGATCGTCGGCGAGATCGAGTCGTCGCTCCAGGAGGGTGACTGAGTTTCGTTATTCCATGAGAAAACGAAACCAATCCGCGGATATCCGACCATGCTCCGGGGCAATCGGTCGACGCCCAACGAGGCACGCGACGCAACCCGGTCGGTTTTATTTCGCTATGGAATAGAAAAAACGAAACACATGGCTGAGGCGTCGACTCCAGTACCCGAGGCGGACTACGTGGCCATCAAGCAGGCAGCCGAGACACGTCGCGAGTCGGTCGTTCTCGTGTTGCTCGGTGAGTCCGGACTGACGACGAGTGAGGCCACTCAGGTACGGTTCGCCGATATTCACGATCCGGTTCCTCCGTCCCAGGCGACGCTTCTTGATGTTGGC
>JBKHFN010000071.1:0-6975 GCA_046540195.1 Salinarchaeum sp. | reverse complement strand
GAGCGGGATGTCGACCGCGTCGCCGCAATCAAGGAGAATCTCAGTGCAAACACGGTGGCAGCTACCGTCGAGGCGGTTCACGGCGAGGCCCCCGCAGCCCTTCCGGAGACAGCCGATGCCGCCTTCATCGGTGGATCACAGCGCGTAACCGAGGTCATCGCCGCTCTTGACGACGCCGGCGTCGATCGGATCGTGATGACCGCTGCCCGCCTACAAACGGCAGCGCGTGCGATCGACTGTCTTGACGACCGGGGACTACTCAAAGAGGTGCTACTGGTACAGGTTGCCCGTGGCTACGACCTCGCAGATGAAACCGCTTTCAACGGGGCAACGCCGGTGTACGTCATCGTCGGAGGTGACGCCGCGTGAGCGACGCAATCCCGTTCGTTGGGGCCGGACCGGGCGATCCCCGGTTGATCACCGTCGCCGGCCGCGAGGCGCTTGAAGAAGCCGAACTTGTCGTTCACGCTGGATCGTTGGTCAACGGCGAACTGCTCACGACGTACTGTCCGGAGGCCGAGCACGTCAACAGCGCCGAACGAGACCTTGAGACCATCATCTCGGTAATGGTCAAAGCCCATCGGGCCGACCGGGACGTGGTCCGGCTCCACAGCGGCGATCCCTCGATTTACGGCGCGATCCTCGAACAGATCGACCGACTCGCCGAGTACGACATCGACACCCGGATCATCCCAGGAGTGACCGCTGCGTTCGCGGCAAGCGCGACGCTTGGGACCCAATTAACGCTGCCGGAGGTTGCCAATCACGTCGTCATCACCCGACCACAGGGCCGGACACTCGACCAAGCAGACGAGCATCTCAGCGAGTTCGTCCAGTTCGGCGATACAACGACCGCCGTGTACCTCGGAACGCACGCTATTCGCGAGACCATGGAGCGACTCATCGAGGCCGGGTGTGATCCGGGGACGCCGGTCGCGGTGGTCTATCACGCCTCCTGGCCGGATGAGGACATTCTGCGGGGGACCATCGCGACCATCGCCGACGAGGTCGAGGCGGCAGGACACCAGGCATCGGCCGTCATCCTCATTGGCGAGGCGGTCACCGGTCAGGGGTACGATCGCTCGCATCTGTACGCTGGCTGGCAGACGGACAAGCCGGGTGAGTCACCGGACCAATGAGCACGACTGCGGTCGATACGGTCGCCGTCATTGCGCTTGAGCGGGCAATGGATGCCGGATCGGAGGTTCGCGACGCGCTCGCAACCAGCTATTCGTCGGTTGAGTGTGTGCCCTACGAGTCGGGGACAATCGCGGATCAGTTCGCGAGCGTTGATGCGATTGTCGGCGTTATGGCCACGGGCATTTTGATCCGCAAGATCGCGCCACTGCTTGAGTCGAAGTGGGCGGACCCGGCGGTTGTCGGCCTCGATACGGAATTAACCTGGGCAATCCCGCTGGTCGGAGGCCACCACGGCGCGAACACGCTCGCTCGTCAGCTTGCGGTCGTTGGTGCAACGCCAGCCGTGACGACGGCCACCGAGGTAACAGCGAAGAAGAGTGTTGAAACCCGGGCCCGAGCACTTGACGCACAGATCGAGACGCCCGACTCAACGGTGTCGACGAATCTCGCGGTACTTGAGGATGATCTCGGCCCGGTCGCGCGCCTCGATGGACCACAGGCCGTCCTCGTCTCCGAGGATGTGACTGTCATGCGTCGCACCGAACCAGCGGGAATCGTTCTCGGCACCGGGTGTGTCAGTGGGGTTGAGGCCGAACAGGTACGCGACGCCTGGGATCGAACGCTCGCTGACCTTGCGTACACGGCCGCAGATGTCGAGTTCGTTGCGACAGGGGCACTCAAAAAAGACGAACCCGGACTCCAGACGGCCGCTGCCGAGTATGGTGTCGGCGTGGTCTACTTCGATCGTGAAACGCTCACCGCACACGAAGGGCCCTCTCAGTCGAAGGCAGCTGAGTTGCGGGACTGGCCTGGAATCGCCGAGGCGAGTGCAATCGCCGGCGGACGCGAACACGAACTCGTGGCGCCGAAGACGGCTTACAACGGCGCGGTAACGGTGGCGGTCGGTCGATGACAGGGACCATGTCGATTGTCGGTATTGGACCGGGACTGCCCGAACACCTGACTCAGGCCGCTCACGACCGAATCGTTACGGCCGATGCCGTCATTGTCTCCTCGCTGTACCGGTCGTTCCTCGAATCCGGCGACGTCCTCAATCCTGAGGATCCGGATGATCCCGAGCTCATCGCATCAGCGCAGGGCGAGCAGACCGCACTCGCACGGACAGCCTTCGAGCGGGTGCGGGCAGGCGAAGATATCGTCCATGTCTCCGGTGGTGATCCGAACGTCTACGGCAAGTCTGATCTCCTGTTCGCGATCGCTGCCGCCGACGGCGTCGATGATATCGACATTGAGGTGCTCCCGGGAGTCACCGCTGCACTCGGAGGGGCGGCGACGCTCGGGGCACCACTGACATCGGACTTCGCGGTTGTCTCGCTCTCGGAGCGACACGTCGCGTGGACGGATATCGAACAGCGACTGCGTGCAGCGACACGCGCCGGCTTCGCGCTGGCGATATATAATGGCTGGCGACAGTTGGATCAGGCACTCAGAGTGATCCGCGATCACCGCTCGGAGACGGTGCCGGTGGCGATGCTCACCGACATCGCCCGCGGTGACAACGGCCGTGCACCAGCCGGTGAGTCGGTCGCCACCGCGACGCTTGGATCGGTTCCCGAGGCGTGGTTGACCCGGTCGACACCAGGAACGACGGTCATCGTCGGCACCGAAGCGACACGCGTGATCGAGATTGCCGGCCGGCCGCGGCTAGTCACGCCACGTGGCGACTTCGACGTGGAGGAGCTCTAATCATGACGACAGCTGATCATACGACTACTGACGGCAACGGGCGGCTGGTGGCCGTCGGGATTGGCCCCGGCCACCCCGACGGAATGACATACAGAGCACGGCAGGTACTCACCTCGGTTGACCAGATTGTCGGGTACCAGACGTACGTTGACCTGCTTCCACCGGCAGTCACCGACGCCGTCGACACGGTGTACGCGACGCCGATGACCGGCGAGGTTGACCGGACCGAGGCGGCCGTTGAACGGGCACTCGATGGGCACGCGGTAGCGCTGATCGGCAGCGGCGACCCGAACGTGTACGCACTCGGCGGGCTGGCACTCGAGTTGCTTGAGTCACGGGAGATCGCGCCGGACACCCTCGACTTCGAGATCGTCCCTGGCGTGCCGGCTGCCCAGTCGTGTGCGGCCCGGCTGGGCGCCCCACTGGTGACCGACACGGTGAGCATCAGTCTCTCGGATCACCTCACGCCGATGGCCGACATCGAGGCACGACTAAAGGCGGTTGCGCCGGCCGGATTCGCGATCGTACTGTATAACCCCTGGAGTTCGCGCCGGCAAGAAAACTTCCAGCGGTGCTGTGAGATTCTCCTTGCGCACCGCGATCCGGAGACGCCGGTCGGGATCGTCCATGGCGCTGGCCGTGCAGATGAGGAAACCGCGATCTGCACGCTTGCGGAGCTACCGGCGATGGGCGAGCGCGACATTCTCGACATGACAACGACGGTCATCATCGGCACCGAGGAGACACGCGTTTTCGAGGATCGGATGCTTACCCCCCGCGGCTACGACAGCAAATACGACTACTGACATGACACAGACCGATGCGGTCCTGCTTGCAGGACACGGCTCACGACGCGACGAATCGAACGAACAGGTGCGCGCGGTGGCTGATCGGCTCGATGACCGACTTGAGGGGCCGGTTACGCCCGCGTTTATCGAGTTGACCGAACCACTATTACACGAGGGTATCGACACACTGGCCGACCAGGCCGACTCGGTTACGGTCGTCCCGTTGACGCTCTTTGCGGCCGGTCACGTCAAAAACGACGTCCCACTGGTCGTCGAGCACGCACGTCAGACCTACGAGGACGTGTCGTTCAACTACGGCTCACACCTCGGTGTTCGTCCGGAGATGGTCGACATTGTGGCCGACCGTATTGCCGCCGCCGAGACGGGAATGACCGTCGACCGCGACCACGACGATATTGCAGTGGTGTTCTGCTCGCGAGGATCGAGCGATCCAGATGCGAACGCCGAGGCCTACCGACTCGCACGGCTTGTCTATGAGGGGCGGGCATTCTCGCGGATCGAGCCGAGCTTTATCGGCATTACCGATCCGGTACTCGATGAGACGCTTTCCGGACTCGCCGCGCACAACCCCGACGGCGTCATTGTCGTCCCCTATATGCTCGGTGACGGGGTATTGAACCAGCGGATCATCGACTGGGTAGCGGAGTTCGACACAGCGCACCCGGAAATCGAGACGGCCACGACCGACGTACTCGGAATCGATGAGCGGATGATCGACGTACTGGTCGACCGGATCGAAGAGGCCCGCACCGGAGCGGTCTCGATGTCGTGTGATACCTGCAAGTACAAGGTGTCGCTGGCGGACTTCGAGGACGAGGTCGGCGGCGAGACGGCGTTTGTTGAGTCACTTGAGCACACACTTGCACACGTCAGTGACGAGCACAGCCACGATCACGGCGATCACTCCCATAGTCACGATAGTGAGGGAGAGCACGGCCACTCACACGATCACGAGGACGAGGCGACACACGCCCACGGCAAACACTCCCATTAAGTTCCTCTAGATCAGTCGGTGTCGATCGCCTGGTCGGTCGCGGTCCGGACTGCCGTTGGGGTGAGTTGGTCAATCGGAATCCGTCGTCCATCGGTCGCCTGCACGATGGGTTCGACTAGCCGACCACGATCTGTCGGATCGCCCGTGTCGACGAGGAGCGTCTGATCGACGTGCCGTCCGAGCGATTCGGCGGCCGATCGTGTTGCCGCAGTCGGACTTCCCTCGGCGACGTTCGGCTTGCCGTCAGTCACCAACACGGCGACGCTGGCCGGCGCGTCGGCAGTCGCGACAAGATCGGTAACGGTCTCGAGTCCGGCCGACAGCGGCGTCCGATCCCCCGTCGGCAGGTCCTTCAGGTGGCGCGCCGCGAGTGTGACGCTATCGGTCGGAGGAAGAAGCACCTCGGCCTCCTCACCGGCGAAGGCGACAAACGCCACCTCATCGCGGGCCTGATAGGCGTCACGCAGCAGATCCATGACGGTGCCTTTGGCGGCTTCGAAGGTCTGCCGCATCGATGCGCTCGCATCGACGGCAAAGACAATCAGTGCGGCCGCTGACCCCACGTTGACCGACTGGCGCAGGTCACGCGACTCGATTTCGGAGCGACCATCTGTCGCCGCTGAGCGGAGCGACGCTGGGACATCAATATCGTCGCCGTCGGTCGCCGTCGTTGTCCGAACCCGCGGACCAATCGCATCCGGAGATTCGGTCGTGCGCACACGGCCCGTTTCAGTGCGTTCGGCTGTCGTCTCAAGTGACGCCTCGGCCACGTCGGGGGCCGCTCCGTCGCCGACTGAGGCCGGCTGTCGTGTTGAGGCGATCGGGGTGCCGTCGTCGTTGCGCTCGCCGGGGGCCGTCGGCGTAGGACCAGCATCGTCGTCGTTGGACTCTGACGGCGCGTCAGCGTGCTGGCTGTCGGGGGCGGTGTTTGCACCACCAGAGTCTGGTGTCTCGTCATTCGCGCGCTCGCCAGGAGGTGACTCAGCGGACTCCTGTGTGTCGGAGTCCTCGCCTGAGGGAGACCCCTCCTCGAAGTGATCCTCAAGAATCTCCTCCGTGTCGGGAGCATCTTCAAAGGGCCGACTCTGGAGACGGTGCGGCAGCGCCAGCGCAAGGGCGTCGTGAATATCGTCCTCTGTGACCGTCTCGCGACCCTCAAGGGCGGCAAATGCGGTGGCGGTTCGCGCCGCCGCAATGTCCGCCCGGTGGCCGTCGACATCGGCATCGGCACAGACCGCTGCGATCGTGCGCTTGTGTTCGGACGGAAGTGTCACGTCTGCAAGCTGGGCTCGTGCAGACTGGATCCGGTCGCGCTGACGCGCGATGGCGCGTTGTGTCTCGGTTGAGGAGGTTGTGTTGGGGGCTAACGCGGTATTCATGATCGCCACCCGTTCATCGAGATCGTCACTGCCCTCAACGCGCACCTGCAATGCAAAGCGGTCGCGGAGTTGTGGCCGGAGGTCGCCCTCCTCGGGATTCATCGTGCCCAAGAGCGTGAACTCCGCGGGGTGTGTCACCGACATTCCGTCACGTTCGACTCGGTTGACGCCGCTGGCGGCCGCATCAAGGAGGACATCCACGAGGTGATCATCAAGCAGATTCACCTCATCGACGTACAGAAAGCCACGATTGGCGGCGGCGAGAACGCCTGGGTCGAAGTCCATCTCGCCGTCAAGCGCGTCCTGAACCGAAAGCGAGCCGACGATACGCTCGCGGGTCGCCCCTAGCGGAAGAGTCACGAGCGGCACCGGGCGCTCCTCAACCGGCGGGTCGGTCCGGGCACGACACGAGGCACACTGGGCGGCCGGCTCGTCCGGCGGACAGCCGTAGGGACAGTCCGCAACAGCCCGCTGGTTCGGAAGTAACTCGACTAATGCCCGGACGGCCGTCGACTTGGCCGTGCCTTTCTCCCCCCGGATTAACAACCCGTCAAGCGCATCGTTGACTGTCACCGCTAGCAGCGCCCGCTTGAGGGGCTCCTGGCCAACGATCGCCGGGAACGGAACCGACGCGGTCTCCCGGAACCCAACCATACTTGTATTAGTACAAGCCAGAGTTAATAAGGATGCGTTCCGTCGGGCTCTACTCGGCGACCGATCAGGAGTTGCCGGCTGTCGCGCGGGCCCGCGAGCGGCTCTCGGAGATTGAGTGTGTCGTCAGAGCCGGCTCGGACATTGAGAGTACTGACGCAGCCCAGTCGTTCGCTGACCGACTGGCGGAGACGGACGTGGTACTCTTCTGGCTGCACGGGTCCGATCACCGACTCCCGGCCTACGATGCGGTCCGTGAGCGGCTTGCTGCCGCCGACGTCCCACTGTTTGTGAC
>JBKHFN010000070.1:0-6980 GCA_046540195.1 Salinarchaeum sp. | reverse complement strand
GTGGAACGGCGCTTACTGGCACGATTTACGAGCAGGGAGAGACGCCACCTTCCTTCGATGGGGCACCAATTGAGAGTCTTCCATATGTCTGGGTGTGTGATGAGTTCTATGAGGTCGAGAGCGGCGGACTCGTCCAGACAATCGACAACCGCGAGGTCAATGTTGCCTTCGAATCGCCATTACCGCGCGGCTTTCGCACCCGACGGGAGGCGGTTGCTGCTGCACACGAGCACCTCCGCACCCAGTTTGCCCGCGTCGGTGTCGACCCCGAGACGGTCGATATTGAACACCAGGATGTTGATCCCGACGATCGGCCGTCGCCGATCACACACGGCTCGGCTTGACAGCCCAACTGCTCTGAGGGCTTTGATCCGCTGTAACTCTCCTGCTGTCCGGAGAGCCTTCAGCTGTTTTTATGAAGAGTCAAGGAAAAAGCCTCGTCCTTCAGGGCGGGGAGGACGTCAATGAAAGCGGTCACTCGTGGGCATTCCATCGGAGGTCGTCGTATCTGCGTGCCTGTTCGGTCCCTAAGCCCTCCGCAAGCGCCTGTCTGAGGGCAGCCGTGCTGCTACGATCGATCCGTGCGAGTTCGTCGGCCTTGGCGATCGGAGCCGGGGGACCGCGCTCGGCGGCGACTGCCTGAAGCACCCACTGGGTGATCCGCTCGCGTCGGTCGTCGTCACGAACGATCCCGTAGGGAGCCTCAACCCGATAAAGAAGGTCATCCCGGGGGTCATACAGCGCGAAAAAGGTCACTTCGTAGGCCTCTGGTGATGCCTTACGGTCGATCCCGAAGGGCGCATCCACGATGAGTCCGTCTGCGCCACCGCGCGAGCGGAACCAGTTGGTGTAGGTGAGACTGTCAGTCTCCCGTCGGCGCTTGATCTGGGGAGTTCCGTTGACGTCGACGGTCCGGTCGTAGCTGACCTGCTCAAGGATCCGCCTGAAAAAGGCGGTATCATCAACCCAAGGGGTATCTGTGCGGGTGCGGAGTGTCCTGGTGAGTGCTTTCGTCGCTGGATTCTTGACGAATCCAATGAGCGGACGGTCGGTGGCGATAGCTCGTTCGACTAGCCGGAGGTAGTTCTTGACCACGTCCCGTGGCCCTCGTTCCTCGTGGAGTAGGCCCTCTAGTTCCGGATCGCGGTCGGCCCAGTTGAGCATTCCCTTGGGGTAAATCGGACCATCAAGTACGAACAGGTCCTCAACACGCTCGAAGTGCGAGAGTGCGTGAGTGCTCTCGGCGAGGTACAGCGCCAGTTCGTGGACAACACTCTCCTCGAAGCGTGATACGGCGGGCGCGCGCAGAAGTTGACTTTCGACATAGCCCTCATCAAACTGTTCGTCGCGATCAACAACCGCGCTGGCATCGTCGGTGTGGACCGCCGTGACGAGTGTTCGATACCGGTGAGTGTCGAGATCCGAGGGGACGACCGCCATCGCCGCCTGTGCGACGTCAAGGACGAGGCCGTTCTTGAACGAGGTTGGGTTGATCGTTCCCGAGTCGAGGCCGTGGACGACCTCGTATGGGGTCGACTCAAGGGCAGCCCCCTCGATATCGATCTCTCGACAGTACTGCTCGTCGACGGGGCGGAGCAGCGGCTCGCCACTATCGTCGCGTAATGGATCAAGAAACTCCCGCCAGACAGTTTCAGCGAATGCTCGCTGGTCCTGCTCGTCGATTGTCGATCCGATCCGGCGGGCGTGTCGTGTGATTCCCTCGAAGTGGACCGGATCGAGTCCCATGTCGTATCGGTACCGGCCGTTAAGTAAAAACCCGCCGGGTCAGCGAAGCCGATGTGGTTTTTTCCTTGCTCCGTCAACCGATAGTGTGGAGTTACACGTCCGGTACGAGGGTGATGACGACCCCGAAAAGTGCACCGCGCGGAAGCTCGCTCGGCTCGGCGAGGCGACACTGCACCGGTCACCTGCGGACACGCCGTACGGGATCGTTCTTGATCCGCACGCTGACCAAGCACTCTCGCCGGCTGACGCCGATGCGGCCGACTCCCTCATCGCACTCGATTGCTCCTGGGAGACGGCCGACGCCGAGCGGTACGATCTCGCTGGCCCGCGGCGCGCCCTCCCGTTTCTGGTCGCGACCAACCCGATCAACTACGGCACACCCTTTCAGTTGAATACCGCGGAGGCCTTCGCTGGCGCACTGGCCATCCTCGGTCACCGACCCCATGCCGAGCGGATTCTTGAGCCCTTCGCATGGGGCCCGACCTTTCTTGAGTACAACGACGAGCCACTGCGCCGGTATGCGGCGTGTGTGGACTCAAGCGAGGTTGTCGCTGTTCAGGCCGACTATCTCGACGCCGACGAAAGGGATTAACCGGATCGAGTGCTCCGCTATCGGATATGGATCCGGCTCTAGGCCCACCCGAAAAGATGGAGCAACGGAGTGGGGATCTCACACCGATGCTCTCGCAGTACCACGAGCTCGCTCGGGCCTACGACGACTGTCTCTTGCTCTTCCAGGTTGGTGATTTCTACGAGGCCTTCTGTGAGGCCGCCGAGACCATCGCGCGACTCCTTGAGATCACTCTGACCAGCCGATCGGACAGCACCGGTACATACGCGATGGCGGGGATTCCGATCGACAACGCCGAATCGTACATCGATACGTTACTCGACGCGGGATATCGGGTCGCCATCGCGGACCAGGTTGAGGATCCAGATGCCGTCTCCGGTGTCGTTGAACGAGCGGTTACCCGAATTGTCACACCAGGAATGGTGACCGAGACAGAGCTGCTCGCCGGCGACGCCAACAACTTCGTCGCCTGCCTTGTACGGAAGGATGGAACATATGGGCTGGCGATCCTTGACGTATCGACCGGTGAGTTTGTCGCGACCGGGCTTTCCTCATGGCCGCTTCTTGAGGACGAATTGGCTCGGTTCGACCCGGCCGAACTCATCACTGATACTCCGGAGCTAGTTTACGATCTTGAGTACGCCGTCTCACGCTATCCACCCGCGTTCGATCCCGACTACGCGCGAGGGCGTGTCGCCGCCTACTTCGGCGACCCACAGACGATGCTCGCCCACCCTGCCGAAGTCCACGCCTGTGGCGCCTTATTAGCCTACGCCGAGTATACCCGTGGTGGACGCCCAGCGGCTGACGCGACGGCCGCCGAAGCCGTCGCCGATGCTACTCAGGACCCAGAGGCTCCGCCACAGCTTGCGTATATCACCCAGCTTCAGCGGTACGATCCTCGCGAGTACATGCTCCTTGACGCCGTCGCCGCACGGAGCCTCGAACTCTTCGAGCGCCGGGGCGTCCGTGGGGCCGAGGACGCGACGCTTGAGTCGGTCGTCGACGAGACGGTCACGGCGATAGGCAGCCGCCGGCTGACCGACTGGCTCCGCCGTCCGCTCCGTGATCCGGTTCGAATTAGCCACCGGCACGACGCGGTTGAGGGGCTCCTTGACGCTGTATCGGCCCGCGAAACCATCCAAGAAGCACTTGAGGATGTTTACGACATCGAGCGGCTGGCTGCACGGATCGCCCGGGGCCGGGCCGACGCCCGGGATCTCCGCTCGCTGGCAACGACACTGGCGGCGATCCCAACCCTCAAAGAGACCCTCAAAGCACTCGATGATGACGCCCTCAATACAGTTGCCGCGGACCTTGATCCGCTTACTGATGTCCGGACAATGATCGAGGCGGCCATTCGTTCCGATCCGCCACAGGAGCTCACTGAAGGCGGCGTAATCAAGGACGGCTATGATGAAACGCTCGACCAGTTGCGCGAGACCGAGCGGTCCGGGAAGGCATGGATCGAGGAGCTTGAGGCCAGCGAGCGCGAGCGGACCGGTATCGACTCGCTGAAGGTTGGATCGAACGACGTCCATGGCTACTATATCGAGGTGACCGACGCGAACCTCGATCGCGTGCCGGAAGATTATCAGCGTCGACAGACGCTCAAAAATGCCGAGCGGTATGTCACGCCCGAACTCAAGGACCGTGAGACCGAGATCGTTCGAGCCGAACAGCGCGCCGACGAGCGTGAGTACGGGCTGTTCTGTGATCTCCGCAGTACGATCGCTGAGGAGGTGCGTCGCCTGCAGGCACTCGCCGATGTCGTTGCCCGACTCGATGCTCTCGCCGGGCTGGCGACTACTGCGGCGACCCGCGAGTACGTCCGCCCGGAACTCCTCGACACCGACGGGACGGCCCCTCGGATCGACATTGAGGCAGGCCGACACCCCATCGTTGAGGCGCGTCAGGACGCCTTCGTCCCCAATGGCACCACTCTTGAGCCCGGCCGTCGGTTGGCGATTATCACCGGTCCGAACATGAGCGGCAAGTCCACGTACATGCGACAGGTGGCGTTGATCGTTATTCTCGCTCAGGCCGGTAGTTTCGTCCCAGCATCGGCTGCTAAGCTCACACCGCTTGAGCGGGTCTTCACCCGCGTCGGGGCGAATGACGACATCGCGGGCGGACGCTCGACGTTCATGATCGAGATGCTCGAACTCGCCGAGATCCTCCGCGCAGCCGACGATCGATCGCTAGTGTTACTCGATGAGGTTGGCCGCGGTACCAGTACCGCCGACGGTCTCGCGATCGCCCGAGCGATTACCGAGTACATCCACGACCGCCTCGGCGCGCTGACGCTGTTTGCGACCCACCACCACGATCTCACCGCAACGGCTGATCGGCTAGCCGAGGCGTATAATCTCCATTTTGCCGCCACGCAAGACGGCCAGACCGTCGAGTTCTCCCACGAGATCACCCCCGGAGCTGCAGAGGCCTCCTACGGCGTTGAGGTCGCAAGCAAAGCTGGACTCCCGTCGGCGGTTGTCGAACGGGCCCGGACGCTTCTAAATGAGGCCGACGACACACCCCCGACAGCGGTTCCCGACGGTCCTGATCCGGCGATTGCGCAACGACTCCGTGATCTTGATATTGCGAGCATGACGCCACTTGAGGCGCTTAACGAACTCGCGGCGCTTCAGGAGCGCCTTGATCGGTAATTTCCTATGAACCTGGGTCGAGAGCGACAAACTCGAGCCCCTCCTCGGCGAGCAGTCGGTGGGCACGATCGGTAATCGACGGGGCGACGAGGATCCCGCGAACACGCGCGTCGGTATGGAGTTCCCGGTTGAGGGCATCGACGTAACGCTTGAGCTGTCCAACGGCGTCCGGTCCGACGCGGCGGCGCTTGAGTTCGATGGCGACCGTTCGTCCGTCGCCATCAACGCCGTAGATATCGATTGCTCCGACAGCTGTCTGTCGCTCGGTCGCCCGCGGCTGAAAGTCCGACTCGACGAGTTCGGGGGTCCTGAGGATCCGCTCTTTGAGGTCCGCCTCTGTCCCGGTGAGTCGCAACTCCGCCTCGTCAGCCACCGAGAAGGCGCCGGCGTGTGTGACCGACCGAAAGATCACCTCAAGTGTCTCATCCGGATCCGACCGGAGGCTTTCAACCACCAGCCGGTCGGCCTCCACGTTGATCTCGTGCTCTCCGCCTGGCGGCTGCCAGTTCACGGGCTGTTGTTCGGCATTGGTATGGACTAGCGCGGTCCCGTCAGGCTTGAGCATCAGGTGGCGGTCACCGGGTCCGAGTGTACTACTTGCCCGACCCTCGTAATCAACAACACACCGGCCGAATGCCGTCACGAGTCCGTCTGCTGTCAACCCGGACTCAAGAAGGTCGCGCGCGGCCTCGGGGGATGGATCAGTGAGCGTCCGTGTCACGTACCCAGCTTGGTACGGACGCAATAGCATAAGGCGCTACGGTCGACCCGGCTCGTGGATGATCACGTCGTCGCTCCAGTCGGTCACCAGCTCGCGAAGCGCGGCCTCGGCGTCAGATTGAGTGAGTCCGTATCCGTCGACCAGCAATCCGCAGCTCTCGCGGGCCCCGGTCATCCGGTCTCGGAGATACCGTTCGGTCGTGTCCGTTGGTACTAGTGCCGCTCCCGGACCGTCGGCCGTTGCCGCGCCGGGAACGCCGGACTCGACACGCAGCGGTACGAGAACCCTAGTCTCGACCCCCGTCTCAGAGACCATATAGAGGTATACGTCGAGAAGCCAGTCGACCTGGCTGTACACCTCCGTTCGGGCGAGACCGGTGGCCTCTCGTGTGTTACCCGGCGGACGCCATCCGGCGTGCAGACATGCTCCAGGCGTCGGACCGGTCTCATCCCACGAGTACCGGTACAGGTTGTATCCGTCGTTCGTCTCAATGCCGATTACCGCCCGCTGGACCACCGGCCGATCACTCCGTTCATAACCCGGTCTGGCGGCGGCCTGGTAGATCAATCTCCGCCCTCTGGAACTCCTGCTGGCGGTGTTCGCAGACGGACCCGAACGAGCCAGCCAATCAGGACGATCAGAAACCCTCCGAGGAGGACTGTGAGCAGGAGAAACGCCGCCTGCCAGCCGAACTGCTCTGAGACCCACCCCGTGACGAGACTTCCCGATGCGCCGAGGACCATGTACGTCGTTCGGATCAGGCCGAAGCCGACTCCACGCTCGGCCTCCGTCAGGTGGTCCATAATGTTCGGCAGCAGTGCCGCTCCCCAACTCATCGCGATCCCAGCGAGCGTAGCGGCCGCCAGGAGCTGCCACCAGTCGGTCGCCACTACGAACAACCCGTATCCGACCACTCCAGCGGCAACCGCGACGGCGGCCGCGGGATACCGGCCGATACGGTCAGAAAGCGATCCGATTGCTGGTTGTCCGAGCCCCTGAACCGCGAAGTACACCGAGAACATCGCGCCAGCGGCCGGTTCACTGTACCCGTGATACTTGATCAGAAATGCCGGGAGAAACGATGACGTCGACTGCCACACAAACGCGCCGCAAACGGCGAGCCCCGTGGTAAGCGCAATTGCCGGTCGGGTAAGTAACGCAAGCAGCGGTGCCAGTTCAATCCGATCGCGGATCCGCTCTTCGGGACGGGTAGGGTCGACCGATCGCACGCTCCAGGCGAATGCGACAGCGACGGGGGCAGCAGCGAGGATGCCGA
>JBKHFN010000069.1:0-7008 GCA_046540195.1 Salinarchaeum sp. | reverse complement strand
GTACAGCGCGATCAGCGGGATGGCCCACATGATCTGGGTGAACGGATCAGGCGGTGAGAAGACCGCCCCGAAGACGAAGATGCCCAAGATAGCGTACCGCCAGTTGTCGCGGAAGGTCTCATAGGGGACAATCTCAGCGTATGAGAGCGCCCCGATGAACAGCGGCACCTGTGCAGCCAGTCCAAAGGAGACCGTCAACAACAATAGGAATTCGGTGTAGCGGACGATCCCGTAGGTGGGTTTCACGCCCGCCTGATAGGCTTGGCCAGCGAGAACTTTGAACATGAGCGGGAAAAACAGCGAATAGGCGTAGGCAATCCCCAGCACGGCGAGTGCTGCTGAGAGCGCGATAAATCCGTACAACCGTGCACGGGTGATCGGGATTGAGGCGTCAACGCGTCGGAGAACCGCTCGCCGGCCGAGATAGACTCCGACAAGCCCGCCGACAATCCCGCCAACAATCAAGCCGAGTTTGACCTGAATCAGGATCACATCAAAGGGCGTCCGGGCAACCAGATCAAGGTTGGCAGCGACTACCTCCTGGAGTTGTGACTCGGTGTTGGCTCGGAGGAGTTCCCAGACGTACAGTCGCATGGCGACAACGGTCCCAACAAACGCCAGAACGAACGCCACAAAGACTTTCTTGAGTTCGGCCCGAGCCGAACCAGCGAGTTCCAGGAGTGTCTCGCGGCCGGCATCGAGAGTCCGAAGCGTGTCTTCATCGAGAGCCGAACTCATTGCGGCGATGATAGCCAACTCCGCACTATCAATCTTCTCACCGACCGGCCGGGATGCCGCCGAAGACGACCGCGTCGGACGGGTCAGTAACTGAAAAGGCCTATAATTGGGCGCCCATCTACGTGTTGACAGATGTCGGAACCGCCCGGTGAGGACGGGTCGAGTGACGCACTCGCGTCGTACACGCCCGAGGAGCCGACCCCACCGGCGACGGAGCCGTCGCCGACCAACGAGGATGACCTCGGTCTTGATGGACCGCCGGCAGACGAGGAGATGCCGCTGACCGAGCACATCGAGGAGATGCTCCGGCGGCTGACGATCGTGCTCGTTGCGGCCGGACTTGTTGGACTCGTTGCGTTGCCACTGTCTGATGAACTCATCATCAACATGTGGTACGACGTGCACACCGGGACAGTCGATCCTTGTATGCTCCAGCCGGCTACCGAGGGATGTGCATCGCCACACGTCTACGGACCGATCGAGTTTCCGTTGATGCGGCTGCGGGTTGCTGGCCTCGCCGGACTGCTGGTCGCGATGCCGGTCACCGTCTACCAGACGTACCGGTTCATGCGACCAGGGCTATATCCAACCGAGCGCAAGTACTACCTGGCGTCGGTACCGCTAAGTCTGGTTCTTGGGGTGCTTGGCGTTCTCTTCGCGTACTTCGCGTTGTTACCGCTGTTGTTCGCGTACTTTATCCACTACTCGGACGTCCAGGGAGCCGTCGAGTTGGCTTTCCAGCTCAAAGATACCCTGAATCTGATGTTGATCATGATGGGGATGCTGGCGGCCATCTTTCAGATCCCGTTGATGACCATGTTGGCAGTCATGATGGGGATCACTTCTCGGGCATGGCTCGAGTCCCGTCGGCTGTACTTCTGGGGGGCGTTCGGTGGGATCGCCTTTTTCTTTGGACCCGATCCAACCGGGATGGCCCCGCTGTTACTCGGGGTGACGATGATCGTCCTCTTCGAGGGGACCCTGGTGTTGTTACGCTGGACCGGCCGCGGGTAGGTGGGCTATGCCGTCCGGACGGTGGGCTTTATCTGACCGGCGACGAACGCCTTCGGCAATGGACCTGGAGTCGATCCCAGGGGTGGGCGAGAAGACAGCCGCCGCCCTCCGGGAGCTCGAGGCCCCACAGAAGGCGCTCGCTAACGGTGATGTCGCCGAGATTGCGCGTGCACCGGGCATCCCACCAGGGCGAGCAGCGCGGATCGCACGCAACGCGAGCCGCGCAGAACACGACGATCCCGGAGGGTTTCTTGCCACCGACCGCGCCCGCGAAATCTACCAAGAGCTACTTGAACTGCTGCAGGATCGAACCGTAACGGAGTATGCCGCACATCGGATGGAAGCGTTCTATCCGGCACGGACCCCCTCACGGATCAAGGAGGTGCGAACGTTCGTCGCCGACGCGCTTAAGCGGACGCCGACAGCGGCGACGCGTGCCGCCCTTGAGGAGGTTGCGCCGCCGTCATCACCGGATGGGCTACGAGTACGCGACCGGTGTCTAGCGACTACCGACGCCGAGCGGTACGCGGCGGCCCGCAAGCAGGTTCCCGAACTGTCGGTTGAACTGTTCGAGGACCGCCGTGAACTCGCCGAGTTGGCCCGCGGGTACGCAACCGTGATCGTCCTTGACGAGTCCTTCGCTGGCATCGACATCGATGGCGACCTCCGGGTCGATCCTGACGCACTTGAGCACCCGGAGACGGTCGTCCCAGAGCGAACGCTCCAGTTTTTTGCCCACAACCGTGAGCAGCTCGAAGCGGCCATCGAAGTTCACCGACAGACAACCCTGTCTCCTCCATGTAATCTTGATGAACTCGAAGCCGGATTAGCCGCACTCGACGCGGAGGGAGAGCCCGTTGACGACGAGGAACTCGATCGGCTGACACACGCCATCGACGGCCTTGATGACGCAATTGTGACCGGCGAATCGATCGCAACGGAACGGCTCAGGGAGTCGATCCGGGAGCAGGACGTCACTGTCGAGGGGGCTGATCTCCTGTCGCTTGTCGAACGCGGGGCGGGGATCGACTCGCTACTTGCACGCGAACTGGAGACCGAGTACGACCGTGCGGTTACTGCCGCACGTGAGCACGTGATCGATACACTCAATCTCCGGGAAGAGGAGGCAACGGCAGTGCGGCGGGCGTTCCCCGATGAGCCGACCTTTCCGATTGAGCACCGCGAGGAACCAATTGCCCACCTTCGTGAGGGCCTCACCGCCGAGCGTGATCGACGGGCCATCCGACTAAAACAAACGCTCGCGGCCGATCTCACAGCATACCGGGAGGCCGCCAAGACACTCCTCACACAGGCGCTAGAGCTCGATGTCGAGTTGGCAATCGCCCAGTTTGCCGAGGACTACGGCGGGACACTTCCGACGTTTCGCGACGACGGCCCGGACGTGCGAATCAAAGGCGGGCGATCGCCGCTGTTGGATGTGCCACCGGCGGAGGTCGACCCGGTCGAGTACGCCATTGAGGATGTCGTTGTTCTTTCGGGAGTCAACTCCGGTGGCAAGACATCGCTGCTCGATCTGCTTGCCGCCGTCGTTATTCTGGCTCACATGGGGCTTCCGGTCCCGGCGGAGACAGCACAGTTGCGTCACTTCGATCGACTCCACTATCACGCCAAGACCCAGGGAACTCTCGACGCCGGCGCCTTCGAATCGACAGTCCGTGAGTTTGCCGAGATTGCAACGAGTGACACGGGATCACTCGTCCTTGTCGACGAGCTTGAGGCGATCACCGAACCGGGGGCGTCCGCGAAGATCATCGCCGGTATTCTTGAGCATTTGAGCGCGTCGGCGGCGACAGCCGTGGTGGTCTCACACCTCGCCGCCGAAATTCAGGACGCGACACCGATTGACCTGCGGATCGACGGCATTCACGCTGAAGGACTCGAAGACGGACAGCTCGTCGTCGACCGCTCCCCGCGGATCGGACACCTGGCCCGATCGACACCCGAATTGATCGTCGCCAAGCTTGCCGAGGAGCGCGATGAGGGGTTCTATACAGACCTCCTCGAGAAATTCGAGTGAGGCCACCTGGCTTGCAAAAGTTAAGCCACTGGAAGGGTGTGATACATCTGATGGACGGGGAGCCCGACGAGGATATGTTATCCTGGGATGAGACGGTCTTTCGCAACGAGCGGGTCTTCGATATCGACTACCTACCGGAGACGTTCAAACATCGCGACACGCAGATGGAGAAGCTAAAATACGCGCTCCGGCCGGCGACGCGCGGCGCGCGCCCGCTGAACGCGCTGGTCCGCGGCCCGCCGGGAACCGGTAAAACGACGGCCGTTCAGAAGCTCTTCGATGAACTCGCAACGGTCCACCAGACGCATGCCGTGCGAGTGAACTGTCGTGTCAATGATACTCGCTATTCAGTGTTCTCACGGCTGTTCGGACACGTATTCGAGTATGAACCGCCAGAAAGTGGCATCTCGTTCAAGAAGCTCTTCGGTCAGATCACCGACAAGCTCGTCGACGCGGAGACGGCGCTGGTAGTCGCCCTTGATGATGTTAACTACCTCTATTATGAAAACGAAGCCTCGGATACGTTGTACTCGCTCTTGCGGGCGCACGAGGAACGCGGTGGTGCCCGGATCGGCGTCATCGCCGTCTCGTCGGACCCTGACTTGGAGGAAATCGGAGCACTTGATCCACGTGTTCAGAGCGTTTTTCGGCCGGAGAAGGTATTTTTCCCGTCCTATGGACAGGCAGAAATTGTCGACATTCTCGAAGAACGGGTCGATCGTGGGTTCAAAGACGGAGTACTTGGGGCGACAGAACTCGACGTAGTGGCCGAACGTACCGCTGAGGGCGGTGACCTTCGGGTTGGACTGGATCTACTCCGCCGGGCCGGGCTCAACGCCGAACTCCGCGGGAGTCGTGAGGTGACTGCCGAAGACATTGACGAGGCCTATGAGGATGCCCGATACGTCCATCTTGCACACAGTATTCAGGCGCTGTCGGACAGCGAGGCTGCTTTGCTTGCGGTCATCGCCGAACATGAGGGCGACCGTGCCGGCGCGGTATACGATGCGTTTCACGAGGCAACCGATCTGGGCTACACCCGGTACTCGGAGATTCTCAACAAACTCGACGAACTCGGACTGGTCGAAACCGAGTACGCAGACTTCGAAGGGCGAGGGCGCTCACGGGAGATTACGCTGGCCTACGACGCCTCGGCGGTGCTCAAACGCCTCGGGGAGCACACCGCCTGAACGGCAACAGAGAGGTCTTTTGTCGACGGTCACCTATCGGACGGTATGACTATCGCCGAACGCAAGCGAGCCGCGGCACGGGCCGCCGTGGAGGCGGTCCCCAAGGGGGCGACCGTTGGACTCGGGTCGGGGAGTACCGCCGCCTACGCCATCGATCTGCTCGGTGATCACGACATTCGTGGCGTGCCGACCTCATTTCAGGCCCGAGAGCGGGCGCTTGACGCTGGGATTCCGGTCCGCTCGCTGGATCAGGTCGATGGAATCGACATCGCCATCGACGGAGCCGATCAGGTGGGCCCACAGGCGCTGATCAAGGGTGGAGGGGCTGCCCATGCCCGCGAGAAGGTCATTGATACCCTTGCCGATGAGCTTGTCATCATTGTCGATCCACGCAAACTGACCGATACGCTTGATCAACCGGTGCCACTTGAGGTTCTGCCGGCCGCCCGGACAGTCGTTTCCGAGGCGATCGCCGACCTTGGCGGTGAGCCAACCCTCCGGCGAGCCAGCGAAAAGAGCGGGCCCGTCGTGACTGATAACGGAAACCTACTGCTCGACTGCGATTTTGGCCATATCGACGCCCCGAAGCACCTCGCCCGGCAGCTGGCCGATCTCCCTGGAGTGCTCGAACATGGTCTGTTCGTTGAGGTCGTTGATACAGTGTACGTCGGGCGTGACGATGGCGTTGAGACCCAGCCCCGATAGCCGCAGATTTATCGACCCAGTAGGACGAACAGGAAGGTGGCTGTGGCAACGACCACATCGTTTCCGGTGCCAGCCCTTGAGTCGCGAGCCACCCGCTGTGCAGCGGCACTACGGGAGGCCGAGGAGGTACTCGTCGTCTCACACATCGACGCCGACGGGCTTACCAGCGCCGCAATCGCCGCCCGAGCGCTCCAGCGGGCGGACATCGCCCACGGCGTCGTCTTCGAGAATCAACTTGACGCCGATGTCATTGAGCGGATCGCCGCCGATACCTACCAGACGGTGCTGTTCACCGACTTCGGCAGCGGCCAGTTGCCATCGATTGTCCCGCAGGCCGAAGCTGGCGCGATCGACCCGATCGTCGTTGATCATCATCAGCCTGCGGACGTGGACTTCGAACCCCACCTGAATCCATTGCTCGAAGGGATCGACGGCGCAGCAGAGCTTTCGGGCGCCGGCGCGACGTATCTGCTTGCCCGTGCCATCGGTGGGGCATCAAACCGCGATCTGGCGGCACTGGCGGTCGTCGGGGCACTCGGCGACCGACAGGAGACCGACGGGGAGCTAGTCGGGGCCAACGCGAGCATTGCCGAGGAAGGGGTCGACGCCGACGTCCTCGATACGACAACCGATCTGGCGTTGTATGGCCGACAAACCCGGCCGTTGCCCAAGTTGCTCGCGTACGCTGGTGAGATCGACATTCCGGGGATTACCGGCGACCGCGACGGCGCCGCCCGCTTTCTCAACGGGCTCGACGCTGATCTCCGTCGAGGTGACGAGTGGGCGCGGTGGGTAGATCTGAGCGATGACGACCGTCAGACAGTCGCAAGTGCACTACTCAAGCGAGCAATCACCCGCGAAGTGCCCGCCGCAAAGGTTGATCGTCTTGTTGGAACGACCTACACACTCGTTGAGGAAGCGCCAGGAACAGTCCTTCGGGATGCGACCGAGTTCTCGACGCTGTTGAACGCGACGGCTCGGTATGACCGTGCAGACGTCGGGCTCGCCGTTTGCCTGGGCGATCGTTCCGAGGCGACCAAGCGTGCCCAACAGTTGCTTCAGGAGCACCGGCGGAATCTATCAGCGGGTGTTGAGTGGGTACGCGAGAATGGCGTCACCCGCATGGAGCACTGTCAGTGGTTCCACGCCGGTGACGCAATCCGGGAGACGATTGTTGGGATTGTCGCAGGAATGGCTGTCGGCGTCGAGGAGGTCGACCGATCGCTGCCGATTATCGCCTTCGCCGAGAAGGGTGACGATGAGGTGAAAGTCTCGGCGCGAGCGACGCCAGCGCTGACCGACCGCGGTGTAGATCTCGGTGGT